>JBARCC010000242.1:0-1694 GCA_049793635.1 Maribacter sp.
TGTATAGATTGATTACTTGATCTGTAGCCACCGTGAATTCGTTTTCTGGGATAAAATCGGTGTTACCCTCCAAAATGGTATTGTTCAAGGCTTGGTTTCGCTTAAAGTCATAATAGGTGACATTAGAACTTAACGATACTTCAGCACCGTCTTCGTTCAGCTTATGAATCCAATCTAAATAAAAGGAAGAATTAAAGGAATCGTTGTTAGAGGTATTCAGGCTCTCCCAACGGGCAGTTCTACTACCAGTTGCATCGTTTATGTCGGTTTCCGAAGTAAAATTACCGAGTATGTTCGGCGAAAAGCTGGTATTCGAAGAGCCGCTTATCGTATTCTTTTCGTCTAATTGAATATCTAAAAACAGGTTGAGGTTGTGGTTGTTTTTTGTATCGATGGATTTTTGTTCCGCGACCCAGGTTTCGTTCATAACGCCGTTCTCGAAGAAATTGGTGACCTCTGTAGATCTTACCCAATCCCGAATCGCACCAAAACTATAGTTGGTGGAGAAATCGATGGTTTTACCCTTAAAAAAATGGTCCATACCCACCGTATGTTTGGGTAGCACCCCTTGGGTATAGCGATTGAATATGGCCCCGTTATAGCCCGACACCAGATTTTTTTTCATCTTGATGTCGATCATCATACCTCCCTCGGCACTATATTTTGCCGGGGGACTCGTAATCACCTCGATAGATGCTACATTGCCCGCAGAATTGCCGGAAAGTAGGTTGATAAGGTCTTCCCGCGGCAGATTGATCGGGCGACCGTTGATCATCACACTAACATTGGGGCTTCCGTTGATGAATAACCTATTGTCCATCACCATGACGCCTGGCGTACGTTTAAGTACATCCCAAATATCGTTTTCCGAGAGTGCGGTATTCGCGATATTGAAGACCAGCCGATCGGCCAATTGCTCTAAAATCGGTTTTTGACGTACTACGGTCACTTCCTCCAATTCTTGGGCATCGTTCAAAATAAGCGCGGCCATTACAAGGTCTGCGGATACTTGAACCACAGGACTTTCAACCGTATTTTCGATATAACTGGCGGTCACCCGATACGTTCCACCCGGAAGCGAAGTGAATTCATAAAAACCAAGGTCATCGGTAGCCGTTCCCTTAATGAACTCCCCGGCATCGGTCGTCAACAAGACATTTGACAACACCACCGGCTGTTCGTTGGCATCGTATACATAGCCGCTTAGGCGAAACTCCTGTGTATAAACGTGGGAAAGTGAAAGCCCTAAAAACCACAACATGAAAATTCTTTTCTCCATTCAAGAATAATCTAAGAACTAAAATAGAGAAGTAAATCGGAATTATCTGACAAATTTTAAATAATTAATAGTCTGTGCTGTACGTTTTTGAATATGAGACGTTTAACATCAGTCTATACGTTGGGTCTCTGTTTTTTCGATGCTTCTTTCATTATCCGCTAAGCGAAAATTGCCGAAATTATAGGTAAATCCGAAGCGTACATATTGCGTTTCCGGTACCGCTAAATAACGGTTGTCTTGGTTCAAATACCTAGAATTCACGTAGGCATTATATTTGCCCAGCACGTCATTGGCACTTATGCTCACCACCGCCCTGTTGTCCATAAACGATTTTCTTAGGCCTACGGTTACGTTCGTAGATTCATCCTGTAAAAAAGAACCTTGTAAATATCCAGATAAGTATACCAGTCCCAAC
>JBARCC010000243.1:0-2253 GCA_049793635.1 Maribacter sp.
ATTACGGAGAATACTACGTATGCAAAAGTCACTAATACCATTGCCAACGTAAAAAAAACGCGTAACGAAGATTCTGCGGAATTCAATCCACAGTTATTTTTATTACCGATGGAAGATTGGTATTTGCGCAGCAATTTTGTGGATGGTAAACAGACCGGTGGCCGCATAAAATATGTATGGCTTTTTGGGATCATCGGTGCTTTTGTGTTGCTCTTGGCATGCATCAACTTTATGAACCTGAGTACGGCAAGGTCAGAGAAAAGGGGTAAAGAGGTGGGTATCCGTAAATCGATAGGGTCCCAAAGAGGGCAGTTGATCTACCAGTTTTTAAGCGAATCTTTTCTAGTGGTCCTGTTCGCCTATGTTCTGGCAGTTGTATTAGTGCTGCTGACCTTGAACGGATTTAACGAATTGGCCAGTAAGGAAATTGCATTTCCATGGGGCAGTGGTATTTTTTGGTTCATTTCCTTACTATTCATTCTAGTAACCGCCCTGTTGGCGGGTAGTTATCCAGCGCTCTACCTTTCCTCGTTCAAACCTGTCGATGTTTTAAAAGGTACGTTTAAGTCAGGAAAGTATGCCGGTTTGCCTAGAAAGATACTGGTAGTGGTACAATTTACGGTGTCCGTAGCTTTTATCATTGGAACGGTCATTGTGATGCAACAGATCAACTTCGCGAAAAACCGTCCCGTGGGGTATGACAAAGAGGGACTGATTCAAATACCGACCTTCAGTGAAGATTTTGTTGGCAAATATGACTTAATGCGGAGCGAATTCCTTGGGTCTAACGCGGTAGTAGAAATGTCCACCTCCAGTAGTCCTACTACGCAGATATGGTCGAATAGAAGTGGCTTTACTTGGGAAGGCAAACCCGATGGTTTTCAGGAAGACCTCGCCTGGACCGAAGTATCCCCGGAATATGCCAAATCATTGAATTTAAAAATTTTGGAAGGGCGCGATTTTTCAAGGGATTTTGCGACGGACTCCTTAGGTGTGCTCATCAATGAGACCGCAAAAAAGTATTTGGGAATGGCGGAGCCCGTGGGTAAGTTTTTAAAGGACGATAATGATGAAGATCCCAATCCTCCATTAAAAATTATTGGGGTCGTGCAAGACATGATTACCCAATCTCCGTACGAACCCGTAAAACAAGGGATTTATGTGTACGATCGTAACGATAATGCGAGTTACTACAATTTAAGATTGAACCCGAAACAAAGTGCAGGACAAAACCTGGCCGTAGTTGAACGTATTTTTAAGGAGCATTTTCCAGATATCCCATTCCAATATGATTTTGTTGATGCGCAGTATGGTGAAAAATTTGCTTCCGAGGAACGTATCGGTACGCTTTCTGGCATTTTTACCGCTTTGGCCATATTAATAAGTTGTCTTGGCCTCTTTGGGCTTACCTCGTTTGTAGCCGAACAACGCACCAAAGAAATTGGGGTACGAAAGGTTTTAGGAGCTACGGTCTTTAATGTTTGGAACATGCTTTCCAAGGATTTTTTGAAACTGGTCATCATCTCCTGTTTCATTGCGGTACCCATCGCCTATTACGTGATGAACGGTTGGCTTCAGGAGTACCCTTATCGTGTAATTCTAAAATGGTGGATTTTTGCCTTGGCCATGGTCGGGGCTATGCTAGTTACGGTAATCACGGTAAGTTTTCAAGCCATTAAGGCGGCAAGGGCAAATCCTGTAAAAAGCTTACGAACAGAGTAAAAAGCGCCTCCCTTTGAAAAAGGGAGGAACTAAAAAATTAAGGATGAAGAAGTTTCAAGTACATAATAAGAAGGAGTTATTAGGTCATCGAAGGGAATTAAGGAAAAACCTGACTCCCGCTGAAGCATTTCTTTGGAAACACATAAAGGCAAAACAGTTTGAAGGAAAGAAATTCGTGAAACAACATAGTATCGGCAATTACATTGTTGATTTTTATTTGGCGTCCGACAAGTTGATTATAGAACTTGATGGAGAGGTACACCAAAACCCAGCGTCCGCAGAAAATGACCAGCAAAGAACGTCCTATTTAACAAGTTTAGGCTTTACCGTAATCCGATTTGAGAACAAAATGGTCTTCGATAATTTGCAATCAGTATTGATGGAAGTAAGGGAAAATTTCAAGTAGGGATCCCTCCGTCAGCAAGCTGACACCTCCCTTTAAAAAAGGGAGGAACTAAAAAATGATTAAAGATGAAGAATTCGCTTTTGCGATTAAAAACAACAGCATGTTCACCTGGATAAGGTTTTACC
>JBARCC010000244.1:0-3005 GCA_049793635.1 Maribacter sp.
ATAAATATAGTGGCGGTTTGGCGTTGTTAAAAACTCTTGTTGTCTACACCCACTAAATTGTTGTGAACCTGTCTTAAGTTGTGGTCTCAACTAAAATAAGGGTCTTTTATCGACGTGTTATGGCTGCGTGCCGTATGGTCTATCTCCGTCATCTATAAAATGAAACTATAAAAGTGTTTTAAATCGCTCTGCGTGCAGGATGAGTTTCACTCCTAGGGAGATCGTGAGCATAGTTTATATTTCTTCCTTTCATTCAGAAAAAACTCCTTTAGCACTGACATCATAAACGGAACGGATGGTTCACCAATACCAAAAGGAACGCATCCTATTTAAATGTTGGCGCCGCCGGGCTCAGAGGTCGGTACACCGTTTCATCTAAATAATTCCCCGACGGCTCTGCCTTGGGGTTTCCGATGCATCTCTCCCCTTGCATCCGAAGAGCGTAGGGAGAGGAATGCACAGGGTCGGAACTGCATTTTCGCAGTTTCGGGTGAGGCAGAATGCACTCCCGAAAGCTTTGGGAACGGTTTTTGGCCCCCTCGGCCAGAATAAAACTGGCCAAATACCTCTATGGCTTGCTTCGGGAATCTTCAGTTTCAAGACATTTTCTATTCCTGCTTTTTACGAAATGCTATGGGACGGCCAATAGAATTTCACTGAGTAGGGTATTGAACTGGGCATCGGTCTGCTCTTCTAATCCCGTTCTCACGACGACCATGTCCTTTGAAGGAATAATGAATACCCGTTGGCCTTGGAATCCGTTCGCAGAGTACATATCCTGAGGAATATCGGCATACCTGCGTTCTGCATTCAACCAAAAATGGGCACCGTATTTGCCCTAGGAGTGCTGGGTGGGTGTTGCAACATAGTCCACCCACTCTTCGGAGAACAGTTGTTGTCCGTTCCAATTTCCTTTATTGAGATACAATAGGCCAAACTTTGCCCAGTCCCTGGTTGTGGCCCATCCGTAAGAAGAACCCACATAATTCCCCACCAAGTCTGTTTCCAACAGCATACTGTGCATTCCGATCTTATCGATCAATTCAGTATAAGGAAAGTCCAAATAGGCCTGATGCGAACTAAATTGTTCGCGAAGAATGCCCGAAAGCAGATTGGTGGTACCCGAAGAATAGTTCCAAATTTCCGTAGGCTGTGCAATTCGTTCCGTATTTTTTTGCGCTAAGCTCATATCGGAGTCAAGAAACAACATTTGGGTGACGTCCGATATCCTAAAATAATCCTCTTCCCAGGCCAAACCACTTTGCATACGCAAAAGGTGGTTGATGGTAATGGCTATTTTGGTGTTCTTAATACTGCGGTCATTGGCAAAAGGCCTGTCTTCTACACTCAATTTGCCTTGGTATTCCATAATTCCGTACAGCGTTGCGAGAATGCTTTTGGTCATCGACCAGCCCAAAACGGGGGTGTTCTCATCGAAACCACGAATGTATTTTTCGCCGATGAGCTGATCTTTATAAACGACCAAAAGACTGCGCGTTTTTTGACCGGGGTCCGCGAAGGCATTGGTCATCGCCGCTTCCAGTTTATCGTAATCCACCTCTAAGAGCAGGGTGTCTTTGATACCATTATTTCCGAATGGGAAGGGCAACGCCTCTTTTTGTACCGTTCTATCGGGTACGATGGTAAAGGCATGACGATCGTACTCCTTGTTCGTAAGTACCGCACCAACACCTTCCTTGTACACCGCCTCTCGCTTCATGAGCCCGAATACGGTAGCGGATGCGCTTCTATCATTCGTAGCTACGTGGCTATCCGCCAAATCGATCATGGGCATATCATGGTCGTACACCGTTATATCAGCCGCTTTGCGGTGGGCAACGAATACATTGGAAGCCATATTCTTGGCCGCATATCCGGAAATCAGGTTCAACTTCGGATAATTGAAATATGCGGCCGCAACCGTAATGATCAATACAATGCCTAAAATCCATTTTAACTTTTTCATCTAGCAATTTTACATTTTTTGTAAATTTATCAAAAGCAAACGTATGTCTAACATCGGATTGATCATAGAGGAGCGCAGTAGGGATATCGGGGATTTTTTGGTGGGCCGATTGATTCCCTTCCGTAAAAAAAGGATGATCGGGCCGTTTATATTCATCGACCACATGGGGCCCGCAGAAATCGGTCCCGAGGCGTATATGGATGTAGACCAGCATCCACATATCGGCCTCTCAACGCTCACGTTCATGTTAAAAGGGGAATTGATGCATGAAGACAGCTTGGGGACCAAGCAGCTGATCAAACCGGGGTCCGTAAATTGGATGGTCGCTGGAAAAGGGGTTTCCCATACCGAACGCACACCGGGGTATTTAAGAACAGGGACATCCTTTACCGCCGAAGGCTATCAGATTTGGGTGGCCCTTCCTAAGGAAAAAGAGGATGTGGCACCCGAATTCCATCATTTCGATGCGCATGAATTGCCCAAATGGACCGATGGAAACGCAACTTTTACGCTGGTTGCAGGGCAAGGGTATGGTCGACGATCCCCAGTGCCGGTACACTCCGAACTTTTTATGATAGAAATCAAAACAAGCGATAACTACGTGTTGGACGTCAGTGATCAATTGAAAGGTGAAATCGGTATCTGCATCGTTGAAGGAAGTGTAAACGCCTGCGGGGAAAACATCTCTAAAGGAAACATTTTAGTCTCGAAGGTTTCTGATGTTTGTAAAACCACGATTGGCGCAAAAAGCCACATACTGCTGTTCGGCGGGAAGCCCTTTGCTGAAGAGCGCCATATCTACTGGAATTTTGTTTCGCATAGCAAAGCGAAAATCGAAGAGGCGAAAAAAGCATGGGCGAACAAAGACTTTCCCATGATGGAAAAAGACGATACCTATGTGCCTTTACCCGGACTATAATTTATTCCAGGTTTTATCGGGTGTAAGCCTAAAACTTCCCAAATGTTCAAAATTACACTCGTTCGGTAAAATCAAGGAAAGGAAGGTACTTTCGTTTTTAGAACGGTAAAGGTGATACGC
>JBARCC010000245.1:0-1900 GCA_049793635.1 Maribacter sp.
CCTTTGAGATGTATGTTCATCATTTCGTCGAACTGGGCCTCCGTAGTTTCCAAAAACGGCGTGTAGATGCCTGTTCCTGCATTATTGACAAGGTAATCGAAATGCGCACGTTGATAGGTGTTGGACAAATAATCGGAAACTTCCTTAAAAAAGGCATTAAAGGTGTTCGTTTTCGTGGTGTCCAATGCGAAGCAGGCCGCCTGTTGTCCCAAATTTTCAATTGTGGTCACGACTTCTTCGGCCGCTTTTCTGTTGGAATGGTACGTAATGAGTACATCCAATCCCTTTTCAGCCAATCGGAGGGCCATATTCTTTCCCAATCCTCGGCTACCTCCCGTGACCAATGCTATTTTAGTTCTTTTCATATTCATCCTTTACATCCTAAAATTAGCAATAAGATTTTTAAATCGCAGTACGGCCAGTACATAAAGTGACTTTTAAAATTTGGGAAGCTACGGTATCAAGTCCTATCTTTAAACCCTAAACGAATGGATGCATACTATGAAAACACCAGATTGGAAGACCGCCCTTGACTTTGAGGACATTACCTATACCAAAAGTGATGGGGTGGCACGAATTGCCTTTAATAGACCCGAGGTGCGCAATGCCTTTAGACCGCATACCACTAGCGAATTGATCAAGGCGTTCTACGACGCGCAAGAGGATACTGCTATCGGGGTGGTCTTGCTTTCTGCGGAAGGCCCCTCTTCGAAAGACGGCATTTGGTCTTTCTGTAGTGGTGGCGACCAAAAGGCCAGGGGAGAAAAGGGCTATGTGGGGCAAGATGGGCAACACCGCTTGAATATTCTTGAAGTACAACGTATGATCCGGTTCATGCCCAAAGTGGTCATTGCGGTTGTTCCCGGGTGGGCCGTGGGTGGCGGTCATAGCCTGCATGTGGTCTGTGACATGACCTTGGCGAGCAAGGAACATGCTATTTTCAAACAGACCGATGCCGATGTTACCAGTTTCGACGGCGGATACGGTTCCGCATATTTGGCCAAGATGGTGGGACAGAAAAAAGCACGGGAAATTTTCTTTTTAGGCAGAAACTATTCTGCCCAAGATGCTTTCGATATGGGAATGGTGAATGCCGTGGTACCCCATGCGGAATTGGAAGCTACCGCGTATCAATGGGCGCAGGAGGTGTTGGAAAAATCCCCGATATCCATAAAAATGCTGAAATTCTCCATGAATCTTACGGATGATGGGATGGTGGGCCAGCAAGTATTTGCCGGTGAAGCCACACGCTTGGCCTATATGACCGAAGAAGCCAAGGAAGGCCGAAACGCGTTTTTGGAAAAGCGAAAACCTAATTTCGGAAAAGACAACTGGTTGCCGTAGGGTGGGTTGCTGGCTGTTCGTTGATGGTTGTTCGTTGTTCGTTGTTCGTTGTTAAGTAAAAAAAGATACGATACGTAGTTCCAAGGTATCTCTTCGTAAAACAGCATGGTGGATGAGCGGAGCCGCATCTAACTAAAAAGAGTCCGATCAGTGAAGACCAGACTCTTTTACGAGAACACTATATGAAAATGAAAAATTATACTTCGTTTGTAAGAACACTATAAATATAGTGGCGGTTTGGCGTTGTTAAAAACTCTTGTTGTGTACACCCCCTAAATTGTTGTGAACCTGTCTTAAGTTGTGGTCTTACCTAAATTAAGGGCCCTTCATCAATATGTGGTGGCTATGAGTCGCAAGGTTTATCTCCGTCATCCTAAAAATGAAACTATAAAAGTGTTTTAAATCGCTCTGCGTGCAGGATAAGTTTCACTCCTAGGGAGTTCGTGAGCATAGTTTATATTTCTTCCTTTCATTCAGAAAAAACTCCTTAAGCACTGACCTCACAAACGGAACGGATGGTTCACCAATACCAAAAGGAACGCATCCTATTTAAATG
>JBARCC010000246.1:0-17386 GCA_049793635.1 Maribacter sp.
GGGTTACCTCTGTCTTGTTAATGTTCCTGGCCCAAACCAAATCGCCCGTAGGGCTAAGTTTTGCGCTAATGATATCGTTATGGTGGTATCGTGTAATCATGAGCCTACCGCCCGAAGAATTGGTCTGCGTGCTAGAACTGGTAAAATATTCTTCGGCGTTGAACAGAATCGTACCCTCACGCGTCACATCCATCCCCTTAAAAACGAGATCCTTGATCGCCTTATCGTCTTCCCTACCAAATTTATCCAGCATAAATTGCTCGGAGAAAGGGTTGAACTTTGACAATTCGATGGTCAACGAAACCGGATTCAGCTTAAAGTATGAGATACCGTTATAGCGGTTATCCTTACGGTCTGCATAAAAACCGACACAGAGCAGTTTGTCCCCGTTAAAAATAGGTTTTAATGCCTCCGGAAATTTCTCTGGGGTGTAAAACGATTGTACGCTACGGTCCGTTTTTGAAATGCGCACCATCTCATATTGAAATTTACGCTCGGTGGCGTTGAACCTTTTTTTCTTAAAATAAGCCTTGCCCACCAAATACACATTTTTAAGGTCTTTGGAAAAGACAATATTTTCAAAAGCATAATTTTTTTCCTCCACCTCATCAGAGAAATCATGTTCCATCAATTTGTTCAAATTGGCGTCAAATACGTAAATAGTATGCTGATCGACCTTGCGCTTTTTGTAATGGGTGGTGATGGCAAATGCCGATTGTTCATCATTGAACAAGACCGACGTGGTAAAACCCGATGAAAAATCACGGTTGTAAAAATTGCGGTCCAAAGGTTGTTCCACGGGATCGGAAGGAATCGATAAAATAGTCTCCTTTGAAAATTGAAATTGTGCGAACGGACTTCTATGCACCTCATATTGGTAGGAGGCAGTGTTATAATTGTATTCCAAAAACAACAAATATACCTGCCCGTTGCGCACGTAGGCCTCTATAAAATTGGCATCCTTCAATTTATAATTATATTCTGAAACAAGGGCCAGGTTCTTATCGTAATGTTCAATGAAGTATCCTTTGGGTCGTAGAATCACCCCCGTGTAGTATGCCCGTACGACAACAGTACCCTCATTGCCATCGTCGGCAATGGCCAACATATTGGAATACCGGTACTTATCATGAAATTTTTCACCTACCGTATACGTCACCGGTTCTTCTTGGGCAGATACCCCCAGCATACCGATCACCACTATACATAAGCATACAACCTGTCTTAACATAACCTGCCTGGTTTCTGTTATGAACCTGGGAAAGATGCTTTTCTTTTTTCCAGAAAAGCGGTGGTACCTTCGGTGAAATCGTCTGTTCCAAAACAAGCGCCAAAAGCCTCTATTTCCTGCTCATAACCATTTATAGTATTCTTAAAACCTGCATTTACCGCTTTTATTGCATACGCTATGGCTACGGATGAGTTATTAGTGATCTTCGATATAATCGTATGGCATAAAGGCAGTAGTTCATCTAGTGTTGTAACGTGGTTCACAAGACCATATTCCTGCGCCTTTTCGGCCGTAATCATCCCGGCGGTCATGATCATTTCCATGGCCCTCCCCTTACCTACCAATTGCGGCAACCGTTGTGTACCTCCATACCCGGGGATGACCCCTAAGGATACTTCTGGCAGCCCCATTTTGGCATTGTGGCTCGCCACCCTAAAATGACAGGCCATGGCCAGTTCCAAGCCTCCCCCTAATGCAAAGCCATTCATAGCGGCGATTACCGGTTTGCTGAGGTTTTCAATGGCGTCGAACAGGTTTTTTTGTCCTTTTGCCGCCAGGCTTTTTCCTTCCTTTTCAGAGAAATTGGAGAATTCTGAAATATCGGCGCCAGCGACGAACGCCTTTTCACCGCTACCGGTTAAAATAATGGCCTTAATACCCTTATCTTTTTCCAGTTCCTTGAACGCCTGCCCCAACTCCCCTATGGTTTCCTTGTTCAGGGCGTTCAGTTTATTGGGTCTGTTGATCGTGACGATGGCCGTTGCAGCCTCTTGTTGAACACGTATTGTGGAATAGGACATCTTACTATAGTTTAAGTTTTATAACCTGTTGTGCGTTTTGATTTTATTTTTAGGAAGGTAGTTCACTTCGACTGATCTTCACAACCCTTTCGGGACGGAAAATAGGTTCGAGAACTTTTCGTGGTCCAAAAGGTTCTCGATACACTCAAGTTTACAATAAAATCATTGTAACAGTGAGCACTCGAACTGACATTCCCTTACGATTTGTCCATAATGCACAACGGATTTTATATTTAATTTTCTTTTGGAAACTTTACGCAAAACACGGTTCCTTTGCCAGGGTGGGACGTAAACGTAATGGTACCCTTATAGGTTTCCACTATATTTTTGACCATTCCCAGGCCAAGGCCCATACCGCTGGTCTTGGTCGTGAACTTGGGCTCAAAAATCTTTTCTTCGTTGAATTTCTCAATACCGATACCGTTATCGGCCACGGAAATCTTCACCATCTCCCCCTCGGAGGCCACGGAAACCAAAACCCTTGGTGATTTTACATCGGGCACCGCCTGTATTGCATTTTTTACCAAATTGGTCACTACCCGTATCAACTGGGTACGGTCTAATTTAGCGATAATCTCTTCTTCATAGGTAATGAAATGAATATAATCTTCATTAAAGATATCGAGGGCCAACTTTACGATCTTCACCACGTTCAAGGTCTCGTTCTGCTGTGCCGGCATTTCGGCAAAATTAGAAAATGCAGAAGCGATACTGCTCATCGTGTCTATCTGTTGAATCAAGGTATTCGAATATTCCTTAACCTTCTCTTGAATGTTAGGGTCCTGTGGGTCGAACTTTCGCTCAAAGCTCTGAACGCTCAACCGCATTGGGGTCAATGGATTCTTGATTTCGTGGGCCACTTGTTTCGCCATCTCCCGCCATGCCTGTTCCCGTTCACTTCTCGCTAATTTTGCGGCACTGTGCCCCAACTCATCGATCATTCCGTTATAGGCCGATATCAATTTTTCGATTTCCTCCCCCGGATGCTCAATAACAATTTTTTTGTTCTGTTTGGTCAATTCGGTACGCTCCATCATGCTAGAAATCGTTTCCAAAGAGCGGGTAATATATTTACTGATGAAAAAGGCGAACAAGATAGCCATAAGCAACATCAATAGGTACACGCCCGAAAGACGCATCAAGAACTCCCTAAGCTCATAATCGTTGAACGAATTATCCTCGAAATACGGAAGATTCAATATGCCGATGGGTTTAAATTTCTGGTCCGCGATATAGGTGAACGACGCTTGGTATTTATCACCTGCCAAGGCATTTTCACGCACATACCGTTTATCGGGGCTCACCTCTAATTTATTCAACACCTCTGCGTCCAAACACATAGAAATGGAATCGTTGGCAAACTTGGGGCGCGAACTTTTTATAAGCTGACCGTCTAAACTGTAGATGTTAAAGTTCATGTTCTGCACCACGGCGATCTCATAGATTTCATTCTTGAAAATGAGCCCCAAATTTTCGGTCGTCACCGGATAAGTGGTTTTCTGAATGGCAAGATCGATACTTTGGCGTATCTGCTCCTCTTTACGGTCCATCCTGTTGTTATGATAATCTTTGGACTGCTCACGATATTGATATACGGTCACCCCCGCAATCAATACCGATGCGATGAGCACTAGAAATATCATGGATAAAAAAATACGGGACCGTAAGGATAATCGGCTGAGCACGTTTTTGGTATTTCGTCTAAAGTTAGCAAATATCGCACCAAATTGAAGTTCAATGGAGCGATTCAAGTATAAATTCTAAAGCACCATATAAGACTTGAAAAATTTCCTCAAAATCCAATGATGCGAGAAACGTTCGATTGACCCCCTATTCATAACCCCTTGTGATATGTTGATTAAATCATGATTCTTTTGCTTCTCTACTAAAAGAACTAAAGGTCAGTCGTAGTTACCTACGCAATTAGGTAGAAGATGCTCAATATGAGCTCGGAGAACAAAAAATACTGTTGAAATTGTACCTCTATATGCCTATGGAAAACACCCTTCACCTCACCGAAAAGGTAGAGGACCATGTAGCATTTCCATTACAGGACTCATTTACAATAGCCTCCACTTCCTTATATCAACAATTAAATAAGCGGTTGGCACTTTCGGTGATGGACCGTAACTTTAGGTGCCATCGTTTTTGTAGATCCCACGGCACAGATACCTTTTTTCCCCACGTTTACCTATCACCATGAATTCAAGAATTCTGAATGGGAATTTGATTTTATACTGCCAAGCAGGGTATTGCTGCGCCGACCGGTAGGGAGCAACGGTAGGGAGCAACGGTAGGATTTCGCTAGGCAGTACTTTTGGAGGTAATGGTTTTTACGCCAACGTAAGTTCACCCAATCTTCCGGATGTATTCGAATACAGTCAGCTTGAAATCACTACAGGTTTAATTTATGAGCATCGCATCTCCTATAACATGGTGGCGACCGTTAAGGGAGGTATGACCGGTTTTATCAGTAACCGTTTGACGGAAAAAGGAGAACCGAACAAGGATTTCAGCTATAGGAATACCCAAGAAGCCACTGGCTATTTTAATCTTGGATTTTCGTTCAATCCGTTCGCAAAAGAAAAAGATAAAGGCAAAATCAACCTTTATTCAGGTTTACCATGGAAATAGATTCAGAATAAGTGACATCCAGTCAAAAGTATCCAGGAAATATTAAGAAATTTGCAGCCATCTACCTCAATTCTAGTTTTGAATCGGTATGGCAAAGCATACTTTAGGGGTCAATTTTTATGAAGATGGGAAAGTCAACTACCTCGGGGAACGCCCACGAGGCATTTAAAGGAGAAAACAATTTCAGTTTGAGGCAAGCCTCGCATTATTTAAATCTCGATTATCCAGTACATATGGCGCTCCAACGCCATTGGACTTTTACAAATTAAACAGCACTACATGCGATTACCATTTTTTTTATTCACGTTTCTTACCCTCTCCTACTCGGTTTTTTCTCAAAATGAAGATATACCGGTAGTCCAAGCAACAAAAGAAGTTTCCCATTCCTTTTACATTACTTCCAATATAGGCAACGTACCTTTTGATGATGCCGATAGAATACTCTCGGAAATCAATAAAAGTTCACAAAATGATTCCAATGCTACCCTCTTGCTACTTGGAAATATTACGGAGCAAGGGTATTCGGAAAAGAAGAAAAAACGAAAGAGCATCAATACCGATCTTAAAAGATTGATGGCTGCATGGGGAGATTTCAATGGTAAGATCATTTTGACACCCGGTGAAAACGAATGGAAAAAGAGCGCACCGCAAAGTATAGATGATTTGGAATCCTTTTTACAGGACCAAGAGAACGTAGACTTTTGGCCCAATGATGGCTGCCCTCTGGAACGTGAAGACCTAAATGATGAGATAGTGCTCGAGATGGTCGATTCGCAGTGGTTTTTAGAGGATTGGGACGACCAGCCCTATATCAACGAAAAGTGCGAACATAAGACACGGGATCAATTTTTGGCCGAGTTCAAGGACGATTTAAAGGACAGCCAAGGCAAGACCGTCATCGTAGCGATCTATCAACCCGTGATGAGCAATACTAAAATTTCTGTGCTCGACAAGATGGGAGGTTTTAACACCGCATCCTATCAGAACAAGCAGAACAGGATTTTACGGGGAAGGCTTGAAACCATTGCCAGCCAATTTGAGGATGTTATTTTTGTATCCGGGAAAGATAGAAACCTGCAATACCTCTCAGATGATGGCATTCCACAGATCATAAGCGGCGCCGTTGGTAAGACCGAAAAAGCAAGGGCGCGTAAGGAGGAGCATTTTGAATCCGACAAGAACGGATATTCAAAATTGACCGTTTTTAAGAATGGTAGTTCTGAAGTCGAATTCTTTGCGGTTGAAAACGGGACTTCCGTAAAACTGTTCTCAAAACAAATCAAACGGGAGCGTCTTGACCCGAGCGATATCGACTTTGAAGCGGCAGATCCTACCCAAAAAACGAAAAAAGCGGCAATTTATACTCCCGAGGAAACGACCAAGACCGGTTTTTACAAAACACTATGGGGCACCCATTATAGGGATATTTACAGTAAGCCTATAGAAGCTCCCGTATTGTTTATTGATCGTTTACCGAACAATGTAAGACCCATTTCAGAGGGTGGCGGTACACAGTCAAGATCATTACGGTTGATCGATGACAATGAACATGAATACACGTTACGGGCATTGCGTAAAAGTGCCGTACGTTTTCTTCAGGCTACGGCCATAAAGGACCATTATGTAGAAGATTACCTCAAGAATACGGTAGCTGAACGGTATGTGCTTGATTTCTACACCACATCGCACCCCTACGCGCAATTTTCAATGAACGAATTGTCCGAAACACTAGAGGTCCTGCATGCCAACCCAAAAATCTATTATGTGCCAAAGCAAAAAGGTCTTGGCATCTTTAACGAGGATTATGGCGACGAACTTTATATGTTGGAGGAGCATGTGGGGGACGAGAATAAATCATTTGAAACGTTTGGCACTCCTAACGACATCTTAAGTACCTCAGACCTGCGCCTAAAACTTTTAGAATCCAAAGATGCATATGTAGATGAACGCGCTTACATAAAAGCACGTTTATTTGACATGTTGGTAGGCAACTGGGACCGCCACCAAGATCAATGGCGTTGGGCGGAGTACAAAACTGCGGATGACAAAGAAAGATACGAGCCCATACCGAGAGATTGGGATCAGGCCTTTCCAAAATATGACGGGCCCATCATCGGCCTCGCAAAATTCGCGTTCCCCCTACTTCGAAAAATGCAAAGTTTCGATGCCGATATAAATAATATTAAGTGGTTTAATTACTCTGGATATCCGTTGGATAAGCTTTTTATAAAAAAGGCAAACTGGAAAGATTGGAAATCGCAGGTCGATTTTATCCAAGAAAGCTTATCGGATCAGGCAATCAATGAAGCCTTTGAGTCCCTACCGGAAGCGGCACAGGACAGTAGTATCGTATCCATCAAAAAAAACTTGGCCTTAAGACGTGATAACCTGGAAAGTATCGCAAGATCCTATTATGACTATCTTAATGAATTTGAGGTAGTATTGGGCACCGAGGACGATGATCTTTTTTTAATCACAAGAAAACAGAACGGTCTCACGGAAATTTCCATTACCAATGAAAAGGGAAAGGAAATTTTCAAAAACAACTACACTGCCAAACAGACCGGAGAAATTTGGGTGTACGGCCTGGACGGACACGATACGTTCAAAGTGGTGGAACATGGTTATAAGCCGATAAAAATCAAGATCATGGGCGGCAAGGAAAACGATACCTATGATTTTGAAAATACGGCAAGGGTAAAACTGTACGACTATAGGAGCAAGAAAAATACCATAGTAAACCCGAAGTCCAAAAAAATGCTGACAGATTCGTACGATATAAACAACTACGACTATCAAAAGCGGAAATACCAAGAGAATATAGTCCTCCCGAGCATTGGTTACGATGGAGACACCGGCTTTAGATTGGGGCTCAAGGACCAATTTAGCACCTACGGCCTTGCCAATAATCCCTTTAGCACACGGCACACCATAGGGGCAGCGTATTATTTTGCCACACAAGGCTTCGCGGTAGATTACACTGTGGAATTTGCACACGTTTTCTATACATGGAACCTTGGCCTGGACCTTCGTTACTCCAGTCCCAATTTTACTTTGAATTACTTTGGCGAGGGAAACGATTCCTTTTACGACGAGGAATCAGATCGAGACTTTAACAGGGTACGCATTAGGCAATGGAAAGTTTCGCCCTATTTGAAACACACCAACGCTGGTAGTACCTATTATGTAAGAACCACGTTGGAATCGAACGAAGTATCTGATGATGACAACCGTTTTGTGGGCCAAGCCTTTTCTCCTGATAATGATGTTTTTGAACAACAAAGTTATGCCTCGGCAGAAATTGGATATAATTACTTTAATCAGAACAACCCTGCATTTCCCAGCCGTGGACTGGAAGCGGATATCGTTGCCGGTTACACCACCAATATCAACGGCTTTGGAAATCGATTTGGATACATAAAACCATCGCTCTCCTTCGCCTACCCCTTGCATCCAAGTGGCATAGCGGTTGTAGCTACCAAAATAGCGGGAGAAGCTCTATTTGGGGACGAATATGAATTTTACCATGGCGCCATTATAGGAGGTAATACAACTTTACGTGGGTATAGGAATGAACGGTTCAACGGTAAGACCGCATTTTACCAGAGCACAGACCTTAGGGTTGGTGTTACTAGGTTCAGGACGAACTTCGTGCCCGTACAATTGGGAGTAAGCCTTGGCTTCGATTATGGCCGTGTTTGGAGTGCCGAAGATGATTCCAACCAATGGTATAATGATGTTGGAGGTTCCGTTTGGATATCGGGCTTTAGCGCCCTGACCGGTAATCTTGGCCTATACCATGGTGCGGAAGGAAACCGTTTGCTGTTCAGCCTTGGTTTTAGTTTTTAAGCCTTTAAAAGCATGTAGTACTTGATATATACTTTTATGAAATTAGCTCCTAAACGTTATCTTAAAACGGACTCATAGACCACAATGCTGTGCTCACTTGTTTCGAATTTGAGGAGCAGTTGGCAAACCGCTATGATGCTTATATAAATAGCGATGGACCATCCCCTGTATTTAAAGCGGGTCTACACATGGGTGGAATTGTAATTACAGAAGAAAGCGCGTACAGATGCCAAATCCCAACTATCGCTGGTCTGTGACAAGTGCCGCATAAAGGGTCATTACAATGTGTTCTTTAAAATTATGAGATACAGCATGGGTCAAAGAAAGCCACCTTTTTTCGAAAACACCCCGTTGGCGCGGATGCCATACGCGTACAACAATAGTTTTTAGGAGTAGTACATGATGTCATCAAACAAGTCCCGATTTTGATTTCTCAAGAAAGTGAAGTCGGAAACCTTGAACTATAACCGTGACGCTCGCAAAAGCAGGAGTTGTTCTATTTATTCCTTGATAATCGTCCCACCTTTCATCTCTTCTGCGGTAGGCCTCTCAAACCACTGCTCCATAAAATCGAAATTTTCCTTGGTTACCTCAAATTCGAAGGTTTCCCCTTTTTCTTTATTTCTTTTCATTACCCTGTTCAATCGAATGTCCTTTGAAATATCCAAAAAGTGAGTGGTCAGGTCATAATTATTCAAAGCCGCAAGTTTTCTGAACTTTTCCCGGTGCTCCAATTTGGCGAGTCCCAGGTCAAGAATAGCATCCGTTTTAGAGTTTTCAAGTTGCTGAATCAAATCGATAATCAACAACTCGGCTCGCTCTATTCTTTCTAGAAACCAGTCCAGACCATCCGTAGGTTTTTTATCGGCCAAGAATAGGGTGTTGTTCCATTTGTCTATGGAGAAAACAATGCCATTGGTCTTCGTCCTTAACTCATTTGCGTAAGTAGATTTACCCGACCCGGTATTGCCCACAATTAGATGTATCATAAAGTGTTATTTAAGAAATGGCTAAAGTATCCGTTTTTTATTCCCTGTAAAATGCAATAAGTACTTTTTGGGAATGCAGATGCAGCTGTGATATTTCCCCTTCTGTATCGGTTATGAATTGGATGGTGAATTGTGGATTAAAATTCTCTTTAAACGCCGCTGTAGGCTTAAGGAAAAACGAATCATCATTTAAATGCTCTAATTGAAATTTGTATTCTGGCAAGTTTGCGAACAGCTTATCGGCTTCATAAACAATTTCAATTTTTCCTAATCCTTTAGCCTGATAAATTCCACAAAAGGAATTTAAGGGCTGGGATGGCATTTTAGCTGTATTCATCGATTTGTAAGCACTGGGCTTAAAAATTTCCGTCACAATGACCGGATATTCTGGTTCAGCATCAATATGCAAAAGCCTTCGTGTAAAAGCATCGGTTATCATATACGGTAATAGCGAGTTATCTTGATTTGTCAATACGATAATCCCAATTTCTTCAAAAGGAAACATCACCAGATTTGAGCTAAAGCCAAATGTATTTCCACCGTGGTCAATTCTAAAATGCCCGTAATTAGACTTTAGCCGCCATCCAAAGCCTTCCCCGAACAAAAAGGAATCCTTATCATAATCACCATCTTTCTTATTTTGTATTCGGGTTGCCTGACTCACATACCTAGACGGAATGACCTGAACTCCATCAAAAACACCCTTGTTCAGCCAAGTCAGCATCCAATGCGACATATCGATCGCCGTACTTTTTAGGGCTCCTGCCGGACTGACGGAATAAAATTCCTCGAATTGTACCTGCTCGGTCTCCCCATTATAAAAGCCATACGGCAAAGAATAAGTACTTGATCGCTCCAATTCCTGTAACGTAGTATAGGAATTTGTCATTGCCAAGGGCTCAAAAAGCCTTTCCCGGATATTGGCTTCCCAGCTTTTTGCCGTTATTTGTTCCACTATGGTTCCCGCAAGTGTATAGCCCATATTGCTGTACTCAAAACTATTTTTAACCTCTCCCTGAGGCTTTAG
This sequence comes from Maribacter sp., assembly GCA_049793635.1. Taxonomy (GTDB): domain Bacteria; phylum Bacteroidota; class Bacteroidia; order Flavobacteriales; family Flavobacteriaceae; genus Maribacter. The sequence continues at coordinate 10,531 of JBARCC010000246.1, forward strand.
GTATTTTAACCGCTGTACAACGTTTAGCTTGTCCTCATCTGGAAAAAATCGTTCTGAAGTACCTTGGTTACCTATTCCACTTCTATGACTTAACACGTCTTCAATGGTAATCAAATTATTCATTTCATCGTTATAAAATGTAAAATCGGGAACATACTTCGCTGGTTTGTCTTTTAGTGAAACCTGATTTCCTGAAGCTAGAATACCTAAGAGAGCACCTGTAAAGGCTTTCGTTACAGAACCTACGGGGAATACCGTTTCGGCGGTAACCGGTAATTGATTCTCTACATCTCGGTAACCAAAACCTTCTGAGTACACGAGTTCGTTTTGCTTTACCACTGCTACGGATAACCCGACCGCACAGTATCGTTCTATAAGAAGGTTGATATCCTTTTCAATACCTTCTAATTCTTGACTTTTAGGTTACGAAAAACAAGTTTGTCCACATGTGGATAGCATGATGATATATACTAACTGTATTGATTTTTTCTGTTCTTTTTTTGATTGATGCGTGTTGACCACTGATGCGTAATTAAGTTTCATTCGGGTTTATTCATGTAATTTTTTAAAATAATGATACTCTAGGTTTTATGCGAGTCGTTTGAATTCCACAGCCATGCGATTCTTATAATCAGTAATAGTGCAATAACTTCTATAGTGGCGCAGATGATATAATGCGGGGTTACACTGCCACCGCCGATCACGTAGAACATGGTCAGGATTGCGGCAGTTATGCTTACGATCCGATTGACCTTTAACGGCAATACTCTAGAGAAGTATATCATAAGAATGGAAATATTGGTTACTATAGCCGCAACGGCCATCGTGGTTTCAACCTCTCCTAAAATATCAAGCGTATTCTTGTTTACAAGCTCTACAAAAATCGATAGCACATCCGCAAATATAATGTTGAGCATCACCACAATCCAGAGCGTTGATAATTTAGCCGTTACATCCATCTTTATTCTTGTATGTTTTTAGAAATTATATCCGAAATGAAGTCCAGGTTCTCCGAAGAAAAATTTTGAATATTGATCATCAATCGTTCTAAAGGATTCTGGCATTTCAGTATGGTATGCCCTATGGGTAATTGCAAAAGATGGTTCTACAAAAAGATTACCTTTGAAAAGTTTTACATGGTAACCTAGTCTGTAGGTGTTAAAAATTTGAAACCCGTTGTCAATTTTGGTGTCATTTCCGTCTACAAATGTCTGCCAAGCATTCATCACATGGACACCGGCATACAAACCTTTCCACCAAAACCGCTGATACACAAGGGCGAATCCATGTTCCCTTACAAAACCGGGAAATTCCGTCTCAGGAGCTTCCTTCAATGGCCCCCATGGAATACCCAGCGACCAAGCATATTTCCAAGTTTTTAATTCTACCGAAACTACATCCTTTTCCGTTAAACGATACCCCAAATTAATTTGAGCAAAGTCAGGTTTATTTTTCGGCAAGAAATTACCCAATATGGCGAAAGTACTGCCAACGAAGCACGCCTTGAATTCATTATTTGATAGTTCATACTGCGCCGATAGTTGGTATGATAACGAACAGATAAGGACTAAAACAATAGTATTGATTTTCTTTTGCATACTATACATGTTATATAGTAGCAAAGTAACTGTAGTTCTATCGAGTTAATCGTTCACTTAAGGTAATAACGATTATATTAAAGCAGCGTTTACGTTGATTTCCCTAAAAGTCTTTTCCGTATTCTACTCAACGATTGGGGGGTTAAACCAAGATAACTGGCGATTTGGTACTGTGGGACTCTCTGTAATACATCAGGTCTATTCTTCAGCAAATGTAGGTAGCGTTCTTCGGGCCTTGCCATTTTATAGTTTTCGAAGTGTTCTTGTTGTTGGCTCAGAATCACTTCTCCGATAATTCTACAAATCGATTCGAACTCCGGGTATTTCTGAAACATTGCTGCCTCAAATTCTGGTGAATTAACATTCAGAATACTTTCCTCGACACATTCCAAACAATGTCCTGCAGGTATATTTTTCCCATAATTTTTCGGAGTAACGGGTTGCCCTTCGGTATACAATTCCAAGGTGATTTCATCGCCATCTATGAACATATAGCTGCGCAGGCAACCTTTTAGAACTAAAAAACTCTCGTTCGAGATACTATTATCGTTTAAAATCAGAGTTCCTTTTTCATACGTTCTAATGTTTGAACTTTCTATAATGACTTTTTCAAGCTTCTCGGTCAGGTCCAGATGGTTCGAGATGTATGTAACTAATTCGTTCTTCATTATATTTCAAATAGGGCTGGCTTCGTTTTTAAAATTTCCATCTACCGTAGTATACAAACCTAGTAATTCCATTGAACTTGAAAAGTTGCATATAGTGGGATTCCTATTGTTTTTTCTATCTACCTATTTTAGATTAGCCCTTTTTTGTAGTATACTTCTACCCATTAGTAAGCGTTGAGCTCGGAGCAACATAGTAAATTCCTTCAAATAAACCGCTAGCACCTCACCTCGGCTTGGTGCTATCATGCATCAGGATTCTTGCTTCTAATCCGCTTATAAAGCTTAATCCCCAACATCAACATAACTCCCAAAACAAGGATACCGACCACTCCAAAAATCCAATTGAACGTGCCTTTGAGAATGACAAGGAACACGATGGCAAATAGGATAAGCGTGGCTCCCTCGTTCCAAATGCGCATATAGTTGGATGTATAGCTAATTTCATCCCGTTGAAATTTCTTGAAGATCATATGGTTTTTAAGGTGGTAGGCAATCAGCACCACTACAAAACCGAGTTTTATGTGCATCCAAGGCTGTTGTAGCCACCCCGGTTGTAGAACCAAGAGCCAAATTGCAAATAAAGTGGCCAATATGGCGGATGGCCAGGTGATGATATACCAAAGCCGTTTGGTCATAAACTTTAATTGCGTGGACAATATTTCCCTATCCGGAGAGGGTTTTTGATTGGCTTCGATATGGTAGATGAACAATCTGGGAATATAAAAAAGGCCCGCGAACCAGGTGATGACAAAAATGAGGTGAAGCGCTTTAATATAATTATAGTATTCTGACATGGAAGTTTTAAGTTCAAGCTCAAGAATCAAATTCAAATTCAAATTCAAATTCAAAAAAATTTAAATATGGGCTCAAAGTTAGTGAAAGCTTCGTCTATTTCTATGTTCTTTGACCTTGCTTGGTTAATCCGAAGATAGCAGAGTACTACCAAGCTTTTCGACTCCGCTCGAAGTGACAGTGTAGGTTAGCACATTCCCGAAATTCAACTTTGACCTAATACAACCTCTAAAACTGACCGCTGACAAAAATCTGTCCGGTCGAGCGCAGTCGAGACACCTTATACCAAAGCTTATCGACTCCGCTCGAAGTGATAGAATAGTTTTGTTCGGTTTCCGAATTTAGCTTTGACACAATACGATTTCTAAAACTGACCGCTAACAAAAATCTGTCCGGTCGAGCGCAGTCGAGACCCGTGTTTCAGAACTCTTTCAAATAATCATAGTCCTATCGCTCCTACACCGGCCTCCCATAAGGTCTTATTAAAAGCGGGAATTGCAGTTTCCATCAATTGGTTACCTCTTGCTTTTAATCCAGCCCATTGTTGGTCCAGTTCAGCCTTTCGGTCTAGGTTAGGCTGATTTACTCTTGGAATACTGCTATTGGTCTGGTTGATGAGGAACAAATATTCTGCGGTAAACTTATTGGGAAAATTCTCGACATCATCGTACGCCTGTGATTTTCGCTGTACCATTTCTTCGTCCCAAGCTGTCATATCCTTTAACAATTTCTCTCCTTCCTTTTTAACCGTTGGATCCGTGACTGTTTTCAAAATTGATTTCAAACGTTCTTGCACCTTGAATAAAGAGTTCACCATGGTGTGCATCTGGGTCACTTTCTGCTCCGCATCGATCATAAATGCATCATACTCCTCATATTGACCCGGTTTTGTTTCATACGTAGGAACTTCTTTGATCAGACCCGTAGTGGTGGCAGATTGCCCATCTACCATTAAGGTATAGGTATACTCACCAGGGGCTACTTTATGACCTCCAAAACCTGCTTCCATATATACATTGGGGATGCTTGGCATAATGGGGTATTCCATATCCCATACAAACCGGTTCAACCCCTGCTCTTTAGAAAGTAAGGGTGCCGGCGGCGCACCGCCCCCATTGTGCGGTACATAGTCTGGGTCTTTTTCTGAGCTGATATTGCGGATAAGCTTCCCTTTTGAATCCTTGATTTCAAGGGATATTAAAGTACTATCCTTCAATTTTGGCAGTTCATAATACAACACGACTCCGTTCGCCGGGTTGACCCCGTCAAACGTATCGGTCCCTTTGAATTTTTCCGAAGTTGTGCTCAAGGGGCTTCCCCAAGACCCGTTATACGCATCTTTCGGTTTCAAAATTTTCAATTCCTTATTCGATGGCTGATACTGTCCTAAGGCGATTACATCATCCAAAATCCAAAATGAACGGCCGGAAGTGGCCACCACCATATCCCCTTGGTGCATTTTCAAGTCTAAAATGGGTGTTGCCGGAAGATTGAGCTGAATCAATTCCCAATTCTTACCGCCATTATAGGAGATATACATTCCTTTTTCGGTACCCGCATACAGCAGATCCTTTTTGAATTCGTCTTCCCGAACTACTCTGGTAAATGCCCCATAGGGAATGCCCGTATTGATTGCGGTCCACGTTTTACCGTAATCGGTAGTCTTATAAATTCCGGGTGTATAATCGTTGAACTTGTACCTAGTGGTCGCAATATAAGCGGTTGCAGGGTCATGTGGGGATACCTCGATCGCATTGATCAAACGCTCCGTCAATCCTTTTGGGGTGACATTCTCCCAAGTTTCGCCACCGTTTCTGGTGAGGTGTACCAGACCGTCGTCACTACCGGTCCATAATACCCCTTTTTCATGTGGAGACTCCAACATATAGGCCAATGTACCGTAGTTCTCCGCACCTACCGCTTCATTCGTGTAGGGACCACCTCCATTTCCCTGTTTTTCATCCATATTGCGGGTGAGGTCTGGAGAAATTTCTTCCCAGCTCATTCCCATATCACGAGTGCGCAGTGCAAATTGTGCTCCATGGTAATAGGTGCCCGGTTCATGTTTAGAGCCAATAATCGGGGCGTTCCAATTGTACAGGTATTTCATATTCCTTGCTTCGCGCCCTAGATATTGAATGGGTGCTGGCATAATATTGATGGATGCCTTTGATTTCATATCCAACACCTCGATCGTTCCCAGATAGCTACCTCCCAAGACGTACCTCGGGTCATCTGGATCGAAGGCTAGAAAGGCGCTTTCGCCCCCAGCGGTGTAGGTCCAATCTTGCTCGGTGATACTCCCCCTACCCATAGAAGCACTGGCAATACGTACTGCCGTATTATCCTGTTGGCCTCCATAAATATTATACGGAAACAGGTTATCGACGCTAATCCGATAGAATTGGGCCGTGGGCATATTGTTTTGGGGCGACCATGTTTTTCCATAATCGAAGGTGATGCCCGCTCCCCCATCATCGGCCAGCACCATGTTCTTCGAATTGCTGGGATTGATCCATAAATTATGGGTGTCGCCATGCGGAGCTTCAACGTTTTCCCAGGTTTTTCCACCATCTTCCGATCGTAATGCGGGAGCACTCAACACATACACCGTATGTTCGTCGTTAGGATCGGCGAACACCTCAATATAATACCAGGCACGTTGTACCAATCGATTATCACCACTGACCATAGACCACGATTCCCCAGCATCTTCGGAAACAAAAAGTCCTCCCTTATCCGCATTGGAATCACTTTCAATAAGCGCATATACCTTATTAGAATTCGCCGGACTCACGGCAATGGCCATTTTTCCCTTTTCTTCCGGTAAGCCTTTATGGATTTTTTTCCACGTTTCCCCGGCATCGGTCGATTTGTATAACCCACTACCGACACCACCGCTCACCACCATATTGGGTTTTCGCTGGTATTCCCACATCGCCGCATACATGATTTCCGGATAATTGGCATCCATGGAAAGCTCTGCTGCACCCGTTAAATTATTCACGAACAAGGTATTTTTCCAAGTTGTACCGCCATCGGTAGATTTATAGATTCCACGCTCGGGAGTTCCATCGAACAACGCCCCTTGTGCCGCCACATAAACAACGTCAGGATTGGTAGGATGGATGATGATTCTAGAAATGTGTTGGGTTTTTTGTAAGCCCATGTTCTTCCAGGTCTTGCCGGCATCGGTAGATTTGTAGACGCCGTCTCCATAGGAAGTCATTACGCCCCTGGGTGCATGTTCACCCATACCCACATACACGATATTCGTATTGGAGGCAGAAACGGCCACCGCGCCCACCGAGCCTAGTTCGAAAAATCCGTCCGATATATTCTCCCATCGTTGGCCAGCAGATTCCGTTTTCCAAAGTCCGCCACCTGTCGTTCCCATGTAATAGGTCATTGGATCCCCAATGACCCCGGTTGCGGTCACAGAACGGCCTCCCCTGAACGGACCGATATTTCGATACTTCAAGGGTTTGAAATACTCATTAGCGGATTGCGCGAACGTGATGCTTGTTAGAAGCATCGTTAGGGCTATTAGGTGTTGTTTTATCATGTTCTTTTCGTTTAATGTTTAATTGACCATTAGAGCGGAGTCGAGACCCGTGTTCCAAAGCTTCTCGACTCCGCTCGAAGGGACAGTGGTAATCAATTATATCTTAAAAATAATCCATCCAAAATATTTTTCTGCGGCAAAAACACCGTACCCTTCAAACTAAACTCCGTCAGGCCTAGCGGAGTCAAGACCCGTGTTCCAAAGCTTCTCGACTCCGCTCGAAGGGACAGTGG
>JBARCC010000247.1:0-3016 GCA_049793635.1 Maribacter sp.
GTATTGAATCGCTTCTGCTATACACCAGAGTATGTACGTGTAAGTCTAAAATACACGGAACTGAAATCTACAACAACACCTTAATAATCCATGGCATGTACTAAAACCCTTTATTTATATCCAAAAAATCATCATTGATTATTTCCGTACTATGAAAAGGAATCCGCCAACCACTGCTTCTCATAATAAAATTCTTTCGCAACCGAGCGTATAGAAAATGTCTGGTGGCTATTTTTTGTGAAAGGGCCAACCTACCGCGTAGGAATCATAAATAAAAAAGTATAAGTAAACTGCCTCGGGGCAAGCCCACGAGGCATTCGTAGGAAATGAATTTTTAATTTCGAGGCAAGCCTCGGAGAATTATACCCGTTGGCGGTGCCAATTAAATTCTTCCGTAAAATGCGTCAAAGATTACCGACCGAAAACAGTTCTGCAAATACTTATACTATGCCACTGGTGAAATTGTACTGGCCGGTATTGGGATATGGTGTGCACTTCAAATAAAGAATTATAATAACAAAGTAACGCTATAGTTTGGGTGGCTTCCCTATATTAGAAAAGTACTAACTAATAAGATTATCTTTAAACCAAACTAAAAACATGGAAGAACAGAATTTTAAAAATCATGGTAAACTTGTTAAAGGATTTCATGGACTCCTGTTTATCGCAATACTAGCCTTGCTAATCGGTGCCATAATCAATCTTATTCGTACCAGTAGTGACAACCTCTATTTAGCTGCTCTAGTGGTTCTAATCGCTATAATATTCTTAATTATGGCATGGTTTGTACGCAGCTTTCCTTTAAAAGCGCAAGACAGAGCCATAAAAGCAGAAGAAAATTTGAGGTATTATGTACTAACAGGTAAATTATTTCCAAAAGAACTAGAAGTAGCCCAAATTATAGCGCTACGTTTTGCGAGTGATGAAGAGTTTGTACCCTTAGTAGAAAAAGCTGTAAAAGAAAATTTAACGAATAAAGAAATAAAAAAGCGCATAAAACATTGGAGGGCTGATTTTTATAGGGTTTAAAAATGTGATTTTCAGGTATATAAAAAACACGCTTTCAAAATTATGAAAGAGTGGTTTTTTGGTTAAATGTACATAGCCCCCCTGCCGATATTGTGTAGCTGGTGACATCTTAACAAACTAAACCCTTATTCTTGAAGGTACAAGCGTTAAACTGAAACAAGTTCAGCAGAAGCCGCTCGTAGTAGTTTTATTTTTATGGGATTTTGCTTGCACGAGTGTGGACACTCAACTCATCTTTGACGGCCCGAGCGTGACGTTCGCGCTAGAGTGGATAGACAACTAATTGTTGACACCTATTTAAAAGTCAGCTAGTTACCTCCCCTGCTGGCGTCAGTTTACAACCAGTGAACTCGTAACTAATTGAAAAACAGAATTTTAAATACAAAACTATTATTAAAATAGCGCAAACAGATTTTACCAGCGTATACAATTTTAAGTTTGTTAGTAGCAAGTCATATCATTGAACTAAAACCTAAAAAAACGTTCATTCCTACCACTTCAAACTTCGTACTTCCGACTTCGAATTTCGTACTTCAAACCTCAAATCACCCCAACCAGCCCTCTCTATCCAAACTCCGGTACTGGATTGCCTCCGAAATATGGTTCCCATCCAAATCGGCATCGTTGGCTAAGTCCGCAATTGTTCTTGCTACTTTTAGAATACGATCGTAGGCACGTGCGGAAAGATTCAGTCGCTCCATGGCATTTTTGAGCAAAGATTTCGATTTTTCGTCCAGTTTGCAATATTGTCGAATTTGCTTGGTATTCATTTGGGCATTGTAATGCACATTTTCCAAGTCTTTAAACCGCTCCGTTTGTTTTTCCCTTGCTGCGGTAACCCTCATTCTAATGTCCACACTGCCCTCCCCCTTGCGTTCCTCGGATAGTTTTTCAAAAGGCACTGGCGTCACCTCGATATGGATATCGATACGGTCCAACAACGGACCAGAAATTTTACTCAAATACCGTTGCATCTCCGCAGGAGAAGAGGTAACGGGAGCATCAGGGTCGTTGAAATACCCTCCTGGACTCGGATTCATACTTGCTACCAGCATGAAGCTACTGGGATAGGTTACGGTAAACCGTGCCCTGGAAATCGTGACCTCCCGATCTTCTAGCGGTTGACGTAAAACTTCCAGTACTCCCCTTTTAAATTCCGGCAATTCGTCCAGAAACAATACGCCATTATGGGAAAGTGAAATTTCACCCGGTTGTGGGTACGAACCGCCACCGACGAGGGCCACATCCGAAATCGTGTGGTGCGGACTTCTGAAAGGTCGCTGGCTCATTAATCCCATATTCTTGGTCTTGCCTACCACACTATGTATTTTGGTGGTTTCCAGCGCTTCATGCAGGGTCATCGGCGGTAGAATCGAAGGTAAACGTTTGGCCAACATCGTTTTTCCGGCACCTGGTGGGCCGATTAAAATAACGTTATGGCCCCCCGCAGCCGCAATTTCCATGCAGCGTTTTATACTCTCCTGCCCTTTTACATCCGAAAAATCGAATTCTGGGAAGTCCAAGTTTTTATAAAACTCCTCCCGGGTATCTATAATGGTTTGTTCCAAGGGTATACCTTGGTCAAAAAATTGGATTACTTGCTTGATATTATCGACACCGTAAACCTTTAAATCCCCAACAATGGCTGCTTCCCTCGCATTATCGGTAGGTAAAATGAACCCTGTAAAACCTTCTTCCTGTGCTTTTATCGCAATCGGCAAGGCTCCTTTGATCGGTTGGAGACTACCATCAAGGGAAAGTTCTCCCATAATGATATACTTATCGATGTGCTCGGATTGTATCTGCCCCGAAGCCGCCAAAATACCAACGGCCAAACTAAGATCGTACGCGGAACCTTCTTTGCGAAGGTCTGCCGGTGCCATGTTTATGGTAATCTTTTTACCCGGAATCTTATAACCATTATTCTGCAAAGCTGCAGCAATACGGTAATTGCTTTCTTTAATGGCATTATCGGGGAGGCCTACCA
>JBARCC010000248.1:0-4054 GCA_049793635.1 Maribacter sp.
GGTATAATAAGGAGAACGGTATACTTCTGTGCATTGCTGATTTTCAACATATCCTGTATAGAGCGCTTTGAACCACAGACCGAAATTTTCGAAAGCGCCCTTATCGTCGAGGCCACCATCACCAATGAAAATAAGCGGCAGCAGATTCTTTTATCAAGGGCTTTCCGCCTGGAAGAGGACGGGCCTAATCCCGAGAGCTCAGCAACGGTACAGGTAACCGACGACCAACGGAACGAATATATTTTCGTAGAAGAAGCACCGGGCAAGTACCTATCTAGCGAAGAATTCAGTGCCCTATCAGGTAGAAGTTATTCGCTATCGGTCGTTACCTCCGATGGAAGGTCCTACAGCTCCGAACAGGTAATTTTGACCCCGAGTGCGGAAATAACGGCACTTTCGGCTTCAAGGGAATTCAACGTCGATGGTGAGGAGGGAATAGCGATACGCTTGAACAACGAGGTCTCGGATGCCGATGCCCGGTTTTTCAGATACGAGTACGAGGAAACCTATAAGATCATCGCCCCTAGATGGGTGGAGGTGGATGCCGTTGTAATCAGGGAACGGCCACCACCGGCAATTATCATTCTGGAACCAAAAACAAGGGAGGAACGCGTCTGTTATAATACCGTAGTTTCCAACACCGTAATCTTGGGAGAGAACGAAGGTACTGCACAAAACGGACTCACCCGTTTTTCCGTACGTTTTATCAAGAGGGACAATTTCATCATCTCGCACCGCTACAGCATCTTGGTACGACAGTTCGTACAATCGCCCAAAGCCTTCGCTTTCTACGAGACCTTGAACGAGTTTTCCTCGGCGTCGGAAAACCTGTTCTCGCAGATACAACCGGGCTTTTTAAACGGGAACGTGCTGTCGGACGAAAGTAGTAATGAAAAGGTGCTCGGTTTCTTTCAGGTCTCCTCGGTTGCCTCACAAAGGCTGTTTTTCGATTATGTGGATTTCTTTTCTGGCGAGGCCCTACCACCGTATGCAGAGGATTGTGAGCTTGAATTCGTGCCAAATCTTCTCCCGAACGCTCTGGACGGACCGTCTCCTTTGGTGCAGGCCGTACAGTCGGGACGAAAATATGTATCCGCTTCAGGAGATTCGGCCGCACCCTTTATACTTGTGAACCCTGCCTGTGGCAATTGTAACGTGTTGGGCAGTAACCTAATTCCTGAATTTTGGACAGAAGAATAAATTTATGAGCAACAAGAAAACATACAAGAAGATGGCAACCTATGCCTGCTGTATTTTTTTGACCATGTATTTTCAGGTCTATTCTCAAAATGGGAATATCATTTTGAATCAAGCACCTACAGAAAAAATTTACGTTCATGTGAATGCTTCACTGCTGTTTACGGGAGAGTATTTGCTGTACAGTATATACTGCCTGGACGGCACCTCCTTAAAACCGTCTCCAATTAGTAAGATTGCCTATGTAGCATTGATCGGGGAAGATATGAGTTCGGTATTCAAACAAAAATTAAGATTGGAGCATGGTCGTTCACAGGCCGATTTTTTTGTGCCTACTTCGGTACCATCGGGGAATTATAAGCTTATCGCCTATACCCAATGGATGAAGAATTTTGGTCCTGCCCTTTTTTTTAAGCAGGATATTACCATCATCAATCCGTATCAAAGCGACCAGGCCGTATTTTTGAACGACACGCGAGATAGCTTGTTGTCCCGAACAATTTCAACTGCGAAAGAGTCCTATGGAGACAACGGGGAAAACGTTGAAGCATGGACCAACGGAATGTTAAAGATGGCCTTGAATGGTAAAGAATTTCGGACCAGAGAAGAAATACGTTTGAATTTGGAGCGTCTTACAGACGATGAAAAGGAAATGCACCTATCGATTTCAGTTCGAAAAATAGATTCCCTACCCAAAGCCAAAAGAATGCTGGCCACTGCTATTTCAGGGTCATCCGCCAATTCAAGTCAGTTCTTCGTGAACGACGAAATGGCCGGAATCATCCCAGAACTGCGGGGAGATTTGATTTCGGGCAAGGTTATGGACAAAAATACCTCTAAACCAGTTGAGGATATGGGGGTTTCACTATCGCTACCAAAAAATGAAAGCCATTTCCAAACCGCTTTTACCGATAAAAATGGGGCGTTCCATTTTTCATTGAACGGTGCCTATCAAAACGAACGGGCGATTTTGCAAGTGCTTGCCGATTCTTCGGCAAATTTTGAGATTAACATGTTAGAGATGCCTAAGATGGATTATTCGGAGGTTACGTTCCATAAATTCCAACTTACACGTACCATGGAGGATTATATACTTGAACGCAGTGTTCAGAATCAAATCGAAAATTCGTTTTTCAGCGTAAAACCGGATACCGTGCAATCCAATGTAACCGGAGAGCCATTTTTCCTGAAAAATAGCCTAGTTTACGATTTAGACGACTATACAAGATTCCCTACCTTACGGGAAACGGTAGTAGAGATTACCGATAATCTATGGACCACTAAAAATTCAAAAGGTGCCCCAATTTTTAAGGTAAGGATGAACCCACCGTACCGGGAATCGGACAAAAGCCCATTGCTTATCGTCGATGGAATTCATGTGCAGGATCAGGAATCGATGATGGAGTTTAATGCAAAGCTGATTAAAAAAATCAAAATAGGGAGAGATCGATATGTTATTGGAAAACAGGTTTACGAAGGTTCAATAAGTATAGAAACCAAGGATGAACCTTACACCCCCGCATCTAAAAATAATGCGATGACCCCTCTCCCACTTTTCACACCTGAACCTATAAAAAATTATTACCGACAACGTTACGACCAAGTGGACTCTACCAATTTTGTAAGAATTCCAGATTATAGGACCCAATTACTTTGGTGCCCTAAAATCATCTTAAAAGCGTCCAAAACCTTCTCATTTTATACCTCTGATGTGACCGGTGAATTTGAAATTATTGTGGAAGGGTTTACTTCAGATGGGAAGGCTATCTCTTTGAAAGAAAATGTTTTGGTAAAATAGTCCGCATTTCATATTCTAATTGAATCCGATACAACACAATCTTTTTAATCCTCGACGAATTTAAATACTACATTCCCATTGCCATCCGCATTTAAGTTATGGGTATAATTTCTATTTTCGAGTGGTAACTCTCCAACATAGTCGTGCCTAATGTAGAAATTTTTGTCTATCGACATTTAGCTCAACATAAGTATAACGATATGCCAATTCAAATTTTTTGTGCTCAGAATAATTTCGTGAATGTAGGTTTTGGTCGTCCATATTTTCAACTTTAAGGTTCTCATGATTAAGACTAGTATCGTTGAATATTCGGATATACGCTGCACTATTTGCAGTATCGCCTCCATTCTCGTCTTTTGAACCACTGTATACGGATGTAAAAATCAAAATGAAGGTTACTATTCTATTCACCCATTATTATATACTAAAAAATTAATTTATAAAATTATACTTGATGGCTGAGCTCATAAAAGTTCTCCAGCTTAAAAACACACATTAATGGCTCTATTTGGATGTCTATTAGTTCATTATGGGCTTAATATCTGCAAAATAATGAAGTTCGGCCCAATCAACAACTGCATAATTTTTAAAATGGCTTTTCCATTTATGCTCTTCTCCGCTTGGAACAGTGAAAACAATTATTCCACTATTTAAATCTTTATAATGTTCGCTCTTTAATTTAAATTCCTCCAAAGAGGTTAGCCAATCATTTTGATTTTTAATATTTTCCATATTAAAAAGCTTTGGAAATATAGTAATCTGATTGGTTTGGTGATTCAGATAGCCTGTTACGCGCCAATTTAAACCATCATTGGTATAGGTTTTTTCGTTAAGAACTTTTAATACATTCTGCAAATCTCCTGATGAAAGTCTAGAAGTAAATGTTAGGGCACGAATAACGATAACTTTGTGTTCAAATTGATTGATAAAACCAAATAGGTATTTAATATCCGTTCCGCTTTTAATTCCAACAGAAATTTCTCCCGGAGCAAATTCCAATGTGTCCATCTCTGCATCATCATTCGAGCATGATGATAAAAGCCCTAATACAGCAAATAC
>JBARCC010000249.1:0-1557 GCA_049793635.1 Maribacter sp.
GTATAATCCATGGGAATGGGCATATATCCCCCAGCTTGCTCCCTATTTTGATCAAAAGTGCCGTACGTACGGGCAACTTCCTCGTAGTTACTATCGAAGAGGGTTCCATCCATTAAATAGCCAGCGTACATGACATCGACCTTCTGGCCGACCTTTGGTTTCTCACCTGAACCTTCTTTCAATACCATCACTTTCAGACCCGAAGGTAGCGCAGTTGCTGTTTGCTTTTGGGCTACAAACTGGGCCGATATTTCTGATTTTACCTTTTCTACCTTGGCCCGTTTTTCAGCTTCTACTTTTTCGATGGCTGCTAAACGTTCTCCTTCATTGTCGAAATACTGGGTCATTATTCGAGTGGCATCGAATTGCCTTGCCTCTTTTCCGTTTCTGATAATTTCTACGGTATTCATGGTAACGGGTTCAATAGGCTTGTTTCCTTGTCCCACGGGTACGTTTGCTATAGAGTCGACCACATTCATCCCTTCAACGACTTCCCCGAAAACGGTATGCTTATTGTCTAACCATGGGGTAGGTTTATGGGTGATGAAAAATTGGCTGCCATTGGTCGTAGGGCCAGAGTTGGCCATTGACAAAATCCCTTTTTTATCATGTACCAAAGAATCGTTGAATTCATCCATAAACTTATAGCCCGGATTACCGGTACCTGAGGCCAAAGGGTCTCCCCCTTGAATCATAAAGTCTTTCATTACCCTATGGAATACAAGTCCGTCATAATATTTTTTACCCTTATATTCTTCGCTAACGAAAGGGTTTTGACCCTCTGCAAGCGACACGAAATTGGCTACGGTAACCGGGGTCTTGTCCTGCTCTAGTTTTACGATGATATCGCCTTTAGAGGTTTTGATATCCGCGAACAAGCCATCTCCCAGGTCCGCATGTTTCCCGGTTTTACAGCCTACCATCATTAGACCAATGAGCGCAAATACATATACTTTATTCATCATGTTCATCATTTTAAGGTGTTGTGTTATTCTTTGTGTTTTTCAATTTTCAATACGCTGATTGTCGCTTTCAAAGGTACGTTACTGCCTATTTTATTTTCATCGCCATGGTAGCCAAAAGCCAAGGAGGAGGGAAAAAGGAAGGTGGCACGCTCATTTTCCTTCATCAGCTTCACGGCGTCTCTCATGCCCTGAAAAAGCTCTTGCTTATCTACCTTATAGGTTACGATACCAATTTCTTCCTTGCTATAAATAGTATCGTTTTCTAGGGAAAGCAGGTCGTAGTTGAACACGACCAAATCGTCTGTTTTAGGGGTGTAATCGCTAGAATCGTTTACCGCTAAATAATGATACCATGAGCCGGAAGCACTATGGGAATAGTGTTTCAACGAATCTCTCTTTATGATTTTTTGAATTTGAGCCTCTTGCGCTTCCAACAGTTTTCGACTACGTTCTATGGACTCTTTGAAAAAACTACCGCTCTTTGTCTGTACGGGTTTTCTGGGTTCTGGGCCCTCACCACAACTTGATAGTATACAAAAAAGTATTAAAAAACCGATTCTCATGACTGCAACTGAGGCTTATACTGTTGTAA
>JBARCC010000250.1:0-5836 GCA_049793635.1 Maribacter sp.
TCTTTGACCCTATCATTATATGCCTTTTGCTCTTCTTTCTGGATGCAGGCTCCGTTACAATTTCCTTCTGAAAACTCCGAGCAATTTCCCCGGGCTTCGCTGATGCCGTTCACTTTTTCGCACAACGAAAACTCTTTGGTGATTTTATAAAGATGGTTCTTAGCACTGAAAACACCATTAAAAAAGCCCAGTGGCTCTTTACATGAATTAAAGGGCACAATGGACAAAGCATCATACCCGTGTTCGTTAGTATTCTTGCAAAGTACATGTGAAAACATTCTTTTCTTCGGGATGATATTGTACTTAGGTTTAATTTTTAGAAGTTCTTCGTGTTCTTTTAAAATAGCAACAAGCTCGCTTCCTGTCTCTTCGACCGTTACTTTTTTGGTGTCCTTTGCCAGTTTTCGAGACCGATCTCCATCTTTGGTGAATAATTGGTTCACTCTTTTTTTGATGTCGGTACTTTTACTTAGATAGATGATGTCTCCATCTTTGTTGTGCATGTAAAAAACACCGGTCGCATTAGGAAGGTCGCGAACGATATCCAATTGCTTTTCAGAAAGTTCTCCCTGACTTTCCTTTCGGATCGTGTCCTTTATGATGATTTTTTCAGAATCTTTGGCGAGTAGTAACTTGAATAACTTTACGGTAGCCAACGCATCGCCATTGGCGCGGTGCCGATCACTGACGGGGATTCCCAGGGAGCGTACCAATTTCCCCAAGCTGTACGATTCGGCATCGGGCAATAATAATTTTGATGCATCTACCGTACAGAGCGTTTTACGTTGGTAGTCATACCCCAACCTCCTGAATTCCGTACGTAATATACGATAGTCGAACTGGGCATTATGGGCCACCAACACCGTGTTTTCAGTGATTTCGATAATGCGTTTGGCGACCTCATGAAATTTGGGAGCCGTTTGTAACATTTTATTGTTGATTCCCGTAAGTTGCACCACAAAGGGCTGTATTTCCTTTTCAGGATTTACCAGGCTAATGAATTTATCGATTACTTTTCGACCATCGAACTTATGTATCGCAATCTCGGTAATTCCTTCTTCATTAAATTTCCCACCTGTGGTTTCAATATCCAATATCGCGTACATGTGCTAGAATCTATTAAGGGAATGCGTTTGTTCCGTATTAATTTCGCGCTCCAAAGATACTACTTCCTATACGCACCATCGTACTCCCTTCCTCAATACCCACTTCATAGTCTCCACTCATGCCCATAGACAATACCGTAAAATCCGAATAATGCTGTTTTAGTTTTACGTACAGAGATTTTAGCGTCTTAAATTCCCTTCTTACTTGATCAAGGTCTTCGGTAAAGGTAGCCATGCCCATTAACCCCTTGATTTGCACATTTTTGTACTCTTTAAATTCTTCGTTCTCTACCAATTCAAGCAATTCGTGTTCATCAAAACCGAATTTGCTGTCCTCTTCGGCGATATGCACTTGCAAAAGACAGGGAATGACTCTGTCGCACTTTTTAGCTTCCTTGTTAATTTCCTTTAAGAGTCTAGGACTATCTACCCCATGTACCAAAGAAACATATTCGGCCATATACTTGACTTTGTTCCGTTGTAAGTGTCCGATCATGTGCCATTCGATATCTTTGGGCATTTTTTCCCATTTTTCGGTCATTTCTTGAACCCTGTTCTCCCCAAAAATCCGTTGCCCGGCATCATAGGCTTCTTGAAGGTCTGGGATAGGCTTGGTTTTGGAAACCGCGACCAGGGTTACCTGTTCGGACAGTGTGGATTGAATGGATTTTAGATTTTCGGTGATGGACATAACTGTAATTAAAGATTTAAAGTGTTATTGCTATACTTTCATTTTATCCGGCGAGGCTGCCTTGATATGATGCCGTGTATTTTAAGACTCACGGTTTTTCCGGCCGCCCTTAAGGTCGTTTATCGTTCGAATTGCGCGGATACGGTCTCGGCCTTTCGAGTCTGTTTATAATCGTAAAACCCTTCCCCTGTTTTTATTCCCAATTTACCTGCAGTCACCATATTGATCAAGAGTGGGGAGGGAGCATATTTCGGATTTTTGAAGCCGTCGTACATTACATGCAAGATACTAAGGCAGACGTCTAACCCTATGAAATCTGCCAATTGTAGCGGACCCATGGGGTGTGCCATTCCCAATTTCATTACCGTATCTATTTCCACGACCCCTGCAACGCCATGGTGCAAGGTTTCAATAGCTTCGTTGATCATCGGCATTAAAATTCTATTGGCCACGAATCCGGGATAGTCATTTACCGATGTGGGTATTTTCCCTAGCTGTGTACACACGTCCATAATGGTTTTTGTAGTGGCATTTGAGGTACTGTATCCCCTAATGATTTCGACGAGCTCCATAATGGGGACAGGATTCATAAAATGCATACCGATTACCTTTTCGGGCCTATTGGTCGCAGCGGCTATGTTCGTAATGGAGATGGACGAAGTGTTTGAAGCCAAAATCGTTTTAGCATCACAGAAAGCGTCCAGCTCCTTAAAGATTTTAAGCTTTAGCGCTACCTGTTCGGTAGCTGCCTCAACCACAAGGTCTACACCGGAAGCACCTTCACGAAGATCTGTAAAGGAATGGATGTTGGCAAGGGTACGCTCTTTTACAGCTTGCGTGATTTTTTCCTTCGCCACCATACGATCAAGGTTGCTATCTATGGTCGCAACCCCTTTCGTTAGGGCTTCTCTGGATACCTCTATAAGGTGTACTTGAAATCCGTTTTGAGCGAAAACATGGGCAATTCCATTTCCCATGGTGCCTGCACCGATCACTGCAATGTTCTTCATATTTTTTTGGGATTAAAGGAAGCGATGATCTGTAATGCTACCGCTAACGCTTGAGTGCCTTGTTGCAAACTTACAACGGGTACCGTGTCATTTTCTATAGCGTCCGCAAACGATTCCAGTTCATCGAAAATGGCATTGTTCGCCTCTATCGAAGGGTTTTCAAAATAAATTTGTTTTTTTTCACCTTCGGCATTCTGTAAGATCATATCGAATGCTCCCTGTTCTTTCGGAGCTTCCTTCATTTTAACGACTTCTACTTTTTTTTCTAAAAAATCGACCGATATGTAAGCATCCTTCTGGAAAAATCGGGACTTGCGCATATTCTTCAGTGATATTCGGCTGGCCGTTAGGTTGGCGACACATCCATTTTCAAATTCCAATCTTGCATTCGCGATATCAGGGGACTGACTAATGACCGATACGCCACTGGCATTGATCTGTTTAACCTTTGATTGTACTACGCTCAAGATTACATCGATATCATGGATCATCAAATCCAATACGACGGGCACATCGGTACCTCTTGGATTAAATTCGGCCAACCTGTGGGTTTCTATGAACATGGGTTGATCAATGGTATGTTTGATCGCCGTAAAAGCAGGGTTGAAACGTTCTACGTGGCCTACTTGACCTTTTACCCCAAATTGCTTTTCCAACGTCAATAATGCCTCGGCCTCTTCCAAGGTATTGGTGATCGGTTTTTCGATAAAGATGTGCTTGCCCTTTTTGATACTTCTTGATGCGCATTCGAAATGCGAAAGGGTGGGGGTGACAATATCCACAACATCGACCGCATCGATCAGATCATCCATGTCACTGAAAAAAGGATATCCAAATTCAGAACTGACCTTTTGGCCATTCAGCGTATCCGCATCATAAAAACCGATTAGTTCATATTTTTTAGATTCCTTGAGGAGTCGAAGATGTATTTTCCCTAAATGTCCAGCTCCTAAAACACCAACTTTTAGCATGAAGTTCTTTTTTTCAAAAATACGGAACCTTGAATAGTTTTAACCCATCTTTAGCCTAAATGATTGCCTGAAAGCACTCGTATTTTGAATCTTTTGATCAAGATAAAAACCGGAATGTTCAACTCTAAAATTCCTTGATGGTTTTGCCCCAAACCTGCCCCAAGGGTAGTTAGGCATAGACGATATCAAGAATTTTTTTAGGTTCCTAAGTGATTCTTAACTATTTCGGCACGAAGTTTTTCTACTACACCCTCTGGTTTCAAGAACTTCGTTAACTTTGGGAACCAAACCGACTACCATTGAGAGATACCTTAAAACACAGGGGAATGCGCAACCATTTAGCGCAACTGCTTATCGATAAGGGCATTGCCGATAACGGCGTATTGGATGCCATACGGGAAATACCTAGGCACTTGTTCATGGACAGTAGTTTTGAAGGGCACGCTTATCAGGATAAAGCGTTTCCCATAGCTGCGAACCAGACCATTTCACATCCGTACACGGTTGCTTTTCAGACTGAACTCTTACAACTCGCGCCCAATCAAAAAGTGCTGGAAATAGGTACGGGAAGTGGGTATCAAACTGCGGTTCTGCTGCATTCGAAAGTGAAGGTATACACCATTGAACGGCAATTGGAGCTTTTTAAAAAGACCAATCTATTTTTCAAGAAAATGAACTACAGACCCAAAAAATTCATTTTTGGGGATGGGTACAAGGGCTTACCCGAAAATGCCCCTTTTGATAGAATTGTCGTTACCGCTGGCGCCCCCGAGGTTCCAAAGGCGCTTTTATCACAGTTAAAAGTTGGGGGAAGGTTGGTAATCCCCATCGGATTTGAAGAGCAGATCATGACGCTTTATGTTAGAACGACTTCCAAGGAATTTAACAAAACGGAATATGGTTCGTTCCGGTTCGTGCCGCTACTGGAAAACAAAAACTAGCTTTCAGGGATTCAAAAATCGTTTAATGGGTGGATAGCTCTGCGGGTATTTTAGACCGAACTGCGTTTTCTAATTATTGAAACTTTTTTTGACGCGGTCTAGATTGCGCTTATTATCACGGTCCTTTATGGTATCGCGCTTATCGTAAAGTTTTTTACCTCTCGCCAGGGCAATTTGTATTTTCGCAAGGCCTCTTTCGTTGATGAATACTTTTAAGGGGACTATGGTCAGTCCTGAAGTTTTAACTTCTTTGCTCAGTTTTTTGAGTTCCCTTCGATTCAACAATAGTTTACGCTCCGCTTTGGGCCTATGGTTGAAATGGGAGGCATGTGAATATTCATCGATTTGCATGTTGATGACGAACAGCTCGTCACGATCATTGAATTCGCAGAAGCTTTCGGAAATGGAGGCACGGCCTTCACGCAAAGATTTTATTTCCGTACCTGCCAACACGATACCGGCGGTATATGTATCCAGTAGCTCGTATTCAAAACGCGCTCTTTTATTTTTAATATTGATAGTATTCTGCATGCTTGGCAAAAATAAGCACAAATGAAGAGACGCCCTGAATTTTTACCGATATTTATCTTCCTTGGAAAAAGCTGTGAAATTGGAACGCCTATCGTTTAATCGGGACAATTGCAATTGAAAATCAACTTCGTGACTGTAGAGACTCCGTTGACAATGTGTACGATGAATAAATTACCATTTTCGTTGTCATCGATAGCGGTATATTTTTCAGAGCCTATGAGTTGGTTTACAAATTCTGGGGTCGTATTGCTGTGGCCTACCACAAGCACATTTTTATTGAGGTTGTCGGCTTTGAATTGAGCGATATCCACAATCCTGGCGTCGTAATATTGAACATCAATGTTTTTCTTGACCGAGGTAGGCGCTGCGGTCATTGAGGTTCTATTGTAATCGGTAGAATAGATGGCGTCCAATTCAACATCATCTAAAATTTCTGCCCAGTGCATCGCTCTACCCAATCCTTTTTGAGTTAATTCTGGGTCCGCGTCATCTGGGTTGCTTCTATTTTTTTCGGCATGGCGTATTAAATAAAAGGTTGAAACTGAATTTTCGTCTGAGGATGCCTCTTTTACCGAATCTTCTTTAC
>JBARCC010000251.1:0-1569 GCA_049793635.1 Maribacter sp.
GAATATATTTTCAATGTACACCTACTAAAAAAGCTAAAAAAAGATATAACCCTATAGATTTAGTAGATTATTAACGATAAGCTGTAAAAATTGGATTTTTCGCATTTCATAGAAAGAAATGTTCTGAAATTGAAGAGGAGACTAATTAATAATATCTTTCAACGAATTATTTCGATAGACCTCCAAGGCGCTATCCCGTACCTGCAGCATGAGTTTGTGGACGGCACAGTTTTGCTCATCGGGACAGTCATCACAGGTTTCATAAAAGTTAAGACTAACGCAAGGCACCATGGCAATTGGCCCTTCAAGAACACGCATTACGTCTATCATTGAAATTTCCTCTGGTGGGCGCAATAAATAATATCCCCCTCCCTTTCCCTTTTTAGATCCTAAAAAACCGGTCTTTCGAAGGCTTAACAAAATACTTTCCAAAAATTTTTGGGAGATATTCTCATGTTCCGCTATTTCAGAGATCTGTATAGGGTTCTTGCCTTTTTGTGAACCTAGATAGGCCAAGGCCTTTAAGCCGTATTTCGTCTTTTTGGAGAGCATAGTGCTAAGATACCAAAATTCGGTTGACCTCTATCGTTGATAAACTGTTCAAAATCTCAATTTAAGAATCTATGTGGTACCCAAGGCCTGTTCAATATCCGCAACAATATCATCTATATGTTCCAGCCCTACGGAAATACGAACCATACCGTCCGTAATACCCACGGCAGAACGCTCTAAAGGACTTAGTTTGCTATGCGTCGTCGAGGCCGGATGGGTGACAATGGTCCTAGCATCTCCCAAATTTGCGGAAAGCGAGAGTAGTTTAATGGAGTCGAAAAAGGCTCTACCCGCATCAATACCCCCTTTAACTTCAAAAGCCACCACGCAACCCCCGGCCTTCATCTGTTTTATGGCGACCTCATACATAGGATGCGACTTTAAGAATGGATATTTTACCCAATTCACCTTATCATTTCCTTCCAGATACTCCGCCAATTTTAAGGCATTTTCACAATGCCGATCCACACGTACCGCCAAGGTTTCCAAACTTTTGGAAAGCACCCATGCATTGAACGGTGATAACGCAGGACCGGTAATACGCGAGAAGCGGTATACTTTGTCCATCAGCTTAGAACTACCCACCGTAATACCCGCCAAGACCCTTCCTTGACCGTCCATCAGTTTGGTCCCGGAATGGATTACCAGATCGGCCCCGAATTTTATAGGTTGCTGCAAGTAGGGCGAAGCAAAACAATTGTCAATAATGAGAATTAAATCGTTGCGTTTGGCAATCTTTCCCAATTCCTCTAAATCCAGTACATCCACCCCAGGATTCGTAGGTGTTTCCGCATAAATCAATTTTGTATTTGGCGTGATGAGGCTTTCAATAGTGTTCAGCTCATCAATCTTAAAATAGCTATGCGAAATATTCCATTTTGGAAAAAAATTAGTGAAAAGCGAATGTGTTGAACCAAAAATACTCCGTGCCGATACTACATGATCGCCACTATCCAACAATGCCGCCAAGGTCGAAAAAACGGCTGCCATCCCCGAAGCGAATGCAAAACCCTGCTC
>JBARCC010000252.1:0-2914 GCA_049793635.1 Maribacter sp.
ATTTGGGACGACGAATACGGTATTTCGGTACCGGCAAAATTTCACACCACCAAAGAAGATATCTCGAAAGTGCTTTCAGGATTTCAACGCACGGATGATGAAAAAGGATTTGAAATTTTAAAAGTGAATGGTTGGGACTACACCGCCCTCATGCATACGTATGAAAACGCTGCGGATATCGCCCGGCAAGAGCACGTTCCCGTACTCATCCATGTTAAGGAATTGACGCAACCACAGGGGCATTCCACCTCAGGTTCGCATGAACGCTATAAAGACAATAGACGTTTGGAATGGGAACGCGACCATGATTGTAACAAGCGCTTTAAAGATTGGATCCTAGAGGCCGGTATTGCGACCAATGAAGAATTGGAATCGATCGAGAAGAAAATTAAACGCACGGTTAGGGAGGCAAAGAAAGAAGCGTGGGAGGAATATTTGGAGGACCTACTATCAGCGAAAAAAACACTTTTAGACCTTCTTACGAACGCGGCAAATAAAAGCCCGAACAAAAACTTCCTGAACAAACTTAAAAATGATCTCATTGCCACGGAAGAGCCCATAAAAAAGGATTTGGCCATCACTGCGCGAAAATCGTTACGGTATATGTTGGGCGAATCTTCAAGTGAAAAGGATGCCATTGTACAGTGGATACAATCCTTTTTGGAAGAGGCTAAACATACATTCAGCACGTATTTGTACAGTGAAAACGACAATAAGGCCACCAGTATAAAAGCAATTGCCCCTCAATACAAACCCGACGCCGAACAGGTTGATGGGCGGGTAATACTGAGGGATAACTTCGATAAGTTGTTTGAAAAATATCCAAATACCCTGATTTTCGGAGAAGATACCGGGGCGATCGGCGATGTTAATCAAGGGCTGGAAGGAATGCAAGAAAAATATGGCTCCATTCGAGTTGCGGATACGGGCATACGGGAAACGACCATTATCGGGCAAGGAATCGGAATGGCCATGCGCGGCCTTCGCCCTATTGCAGAAATACAATATTTGGATTATATTTTTTACGCGATGGCAACCTTAACGGATGATTTGGCATCGCTATTATACCGTACTGCGGGCAAACAAAAAGCACCCTTGATCATAAGGACTAGGGGGCACAGACTCGAAGGCATTTGGCATTCCGGTTCCGAAATGGGGGGCTTGATCCATTTGTTGCGGGGAATTTATATTCTGGCCCCGAGAAATATGACTCAGGCAGCGGGGTTTTACAATACCTTATTGAAAACGGATGAGCCCGCACTGGTCATCGAAAGCCTGAATGGCTATCGCTTGAAAGAAAGAAAGCCCAGTAACTTAGGAGAATTCTGTACCCCTATCGGTAAAGTCGAAACCATTAAGGAAGGTAAGGACATTACCGTAGTTTCTTATGGTTCTACCTTGAGGATCGTGGAAAAGGCTGCAAAAGAACTTTTAGAAGTGGGTATAGACGCTGAAATTATTGATGCGCAGACTTTACTCCCTTTTGATGTGGATAAGGAGGTGCTCAAAAGCGTGATGAAAACCAATCGATTATTGGTGGTCGATGAGGATGTACCAGGGGGTTGTTCGGCCTATCTATTGAACGCAATCATTGAAAAACAAGGCGCCTACCGGTATTTGGATAGTCCGCCCCAGACCTTGAGTGCTAAAGCACATCGCCCAGCCTATGGTACGGACGGGGATTATTTCTCCAAACCGAATAGAGAAGACATTTTCGAAAAAATATATGCCATTATGCACGAAGTGAACCCTGCTGATTACCCACGTTTACACTGATTTTTTAGTTTAATATATGGGAATTGTGTGAAGGGCAGTTGGTATTGCACGAAAGCATCTTCATTCCATAACCAGTACATCACCTATAAACAGGCCAATGGGAACATCAACTGAAATTCATGTTCGATTTTGACGCAGGAGTCGGAGCATTACATATCGATGATCGAGTTAAAATTGTATTTTGCTAGCCCGTTAAACCCTATCGCCCCATGGAGAAAAGTGTTGAGATAGATGCTGTGTTAGAGAACCATTACAATTTGGGTGGTTCCACTACCACTAAAATGGAAGGTTATGCAAGTACCAATTTTAAGGTCACTCTCGGGGGTCATTTTTACGTTCTAAAAATCTATGGGTACGACGCTGAGACTCTAGCTCAAATCGTTGCGGAAAACGAGATTTTAAGGCTCCTTGAAAAACAGGGTATCGCCTGTTCCAAAGTAATTGCCACAAGGTCACAAAAACCACACTACATAACGGACCAATTCATTTTCCGCGTGCTCACCTTTATTGAGGGAACCTTTCTATCCGAAGCCACCCATACCGATTATCTTTTTGGGTCTTTTGGGAATTTCTTGGCTCAAACAGACTTGGCTTTGTCACAATACAATAACACGGTCATAAGGGCAAAAGACACCCAATGGGACCTGAACTATTTTCAAAAGAACTGGAAGTATTTGGGAGACATCCCGATGGCTTCCGATAGAAGTTTAGTCGATTATTTTTGCCTACAATTTCAGGAACACATCATACCCTTGCAGTTTGAGTTCAGAACACAAATCATCCATAACGACGCAAATGATTGGAATGTGCTGGTGAACCATGAAGAAGTCACCGGAATCATCGATTTTGGGGATATGTGCCATACCTGGCTCATCAATGAACTGGCAGTAGCCCTCACCTACGTGATGATGGAAAAAGAGCATCCATTAAAAACGGCATCCGAAGTAATTACTGCATATCATAAAGTGCTTCCTCTTGAAAAAAAAGAAATGGATGCCTTATATTACCTTGTAGCGGGTAGGCTTTGTACAAGTGTACTAAATTCTGCACATGCGAAAAAAAGCAGACCCGATGCTACCTACATCACCATTAGCGAGCAATCTGCCTGGAAACTATTACGGAAGTGGTTGACCATCAA
>JBARCC010000253.1:0-2772 GCA_049793635.1 Maribacter sp.
GTGACCCTCCCTGGCGTGGAAAGGTTGAGAGACACACTCCATAAAAAATCAAAAGCATTTAAAAATGTGGTGAAAATAGGGCGTACCCATCTTATGGATGCCACTCCCCTAACCTTAGGGCAAGAATTTTCCGGATATGTTTCTCAATTGGACCATGGAATGAAGGCCCTACATAATACCTTGCCGCACTTGAGCGAATTGGCCTTGGGCGGAACCGCCGTAGGTACAGGCATGAATACCCCGGAAGGTTACGATGTACTGGTCGCAAAATATATTGCAGATTTTACGGGTCTGCCTTTTATAACCGCGGAAAACAAGTTTGAGGCACTGGCTGCCCATGATGCCATAGTAGAAAGTCACGGGGCTTTAAAGCAACTGGCGGTTTCTTTAAATAAGATTGCCAATGATATACGTATGATGGCCTCTGGCCCGCGTTCGGGCATTGGAGAAATCACTATTCCTGCAAACGAACCTGGTAGTTCCATTATGCCCGGTAAAGTAAATCCAACGCAATGCGAAGCGCTCACCATGGTGTGCGCCCAAGTAATGGGCAATGACGTTGCCATAGGCGTAGGTGGAACACAGGGCCATTATGAATTAAATGTTTTTAAACCGATGATGGCCGCAAACATTTTACAATCCGCACATTTACTAGGGGATGCCTGCGCAAGTTTTGAGGAACACTGCGCAGTAGGGATCGAACCTAACCACGAAGTCATTGAACAGCTTTTGAACAATTCTTTGATGCTGGTCACCGCGTTGAATACCAAAATCGGATATTATAAAGCCGCAGAGATTGCAAATACCGCGCACAAAAACGGAACCACGCTGAAACAGGAAGCCATTAATTTGGGATATGTAACGGCAGCGGATTACGACGATTGGGTGAAACCTGAGGATATGGTGGGCAGTTTAAAGGATTAAAAACGGGAAACCGGAATTGAGCAAATAAAAAAGGCGACCAATTTTGGTCGCCTTTTCTAATGAATTCCTTTACTAGGATTACTTCAACATGAATTTTGAAGTTCCTAACAATTTCAATTGATCGTCGTATACGTTTACCATATAGTTCCCATCCTTAAAGTCTCCTGAAGGCTTGTTTATGTAATCACAAACGTCAAGCGCCTTATTTTCGTAATAAAAACTGGTTTCTTTACTGTAGGTAATCGAAGCGCCGTTTTCGTTGGATTTAGAATTACCTCCACCCAAAACGTTTCCTTGGGGATCTAAAACTTCCAAATAAAAGTTCCTATCTCCTGCCTGGGAAATTACGTTGTCGGCCACCGTAAAACAAATTTTAAATTTATCCGTAGATCTGGCACGTTGTGTAGAAACCAATTTTCCACTATTGCGTTCCTTCACGGCATCAACATTAAATTTTGAAAGATTTAATGCCGAACCTTTTTCAACAACCTGTGCTAGATTGGTGTTCTGTACTACTAAAGAATCATTAAAAACCGTTTGCTTCTCTAATTCTACGTACGTACTATCACGTTGCATCGCAATCATGGTGTTGGAACGGGTCAAAGAATCCACTTGTCTTAACAATTGCTCTCTTTCCTTGGTAAGGATACCTACTTGTCTTCGGTATCTTGACAAGGTACCGATGTCAGCTTTCATGGTTTTTACAGAATCGATATATTTTGCAATATTATCGCGTGCACTAACCAATTCCTCGTTCGTGGAATTACTTTCAAGAATTGCTTTATCATATTCCGATTTTAAGCTATTCAAATCTTCAACTACCAATTCCTTTTCTTTCGTAAGAACGGTTTCGGTCTTCTTCTTGTCTTGGTAAAGACTAACCGTGTAAATGATAGTACCTAAAAGAATGACCCCTAAAAGAGCGGTCAATACCTTCAAACCATTGTTATTTTTTGTTTCAGTCATAATGTTTAATTTAATGAAATGTCTGTTTGTTCGTCTTATATACGTACGGATTGAATTTTTAGATTTTTTGGATGTTAAAATAGTTTAAACAAGTTGCGGTAACGCCTACTTAACCCTAACTTCAATTTCTTAATGCCTGCTAACCACCAAAAGATGTTTACCATAGTCCCTTATGAGTCTTGCTACGCCAATAGTTTTAAGGAATTGAACCTTTCTTGGATCAACGAATACTTTGTGGTGGAAGAAAAGGATACACAACTTTTAGAACATTGTGAGTCCACCATTATTAAGAAAGGCGGCTACATCTTTATAGGCCTTTGGGATAATGTACCCGTCGGATGCTACTCGTTTATTAAAAAATCACCTGCTTGTTTCGAACTGGGGAAAATGGCCGTGAGTAAAAGCCATCGCGGTAAACAAATAGGGCAGCACCTGTTGACCCATGCCATTGCATTCGGAAAAAATCAACATTGGAAAAAAATTATTTTATATTCAAGTACAACGTTGGACACCGCTTTACATATTTATAAAAAATTTGGCTTCGAGGAAATCGCTTTAGAAAAAGATGTAATCTATCTCAGGTCCGATATTAAAATGGAAATCAATTTATAAACCACTGCTAAAATGAAAAAAGAATCACTTTGTATTGTACTCTTAACGGTAATCCTTTCCTTTTCCTGCAAGGACGGTAAAAAATCAGGAAAGGAATCAGATTCCACTCCGGAATATAGTGAAAACGTGCAGGCAGCACCACAAAACGAAATCAAAAACAAAGGTTTGAACATCATTCCCATAGAACATGCTACGGCAGTCTTAGAATGGGAAGGAACCACTATTTACTTAGATCCAACTGGGGGAGCGGCCGCTTTCGAAGGGCAAAAG
>JBARCC010000254.1:0-1650 GCA_049793635.1 Maribacter sp.
TTTTAAGAGAGGTACGGGACTATTCTAGTATATTTTAATCAATAAGATAGAAAAGTTCCGATACACATCGGAACTTTTTTTTGGTTGAAACTTTTGATTATGAAGGTTATATGAAGGTAGGAAAGTAGAGAATTAGGGAATATAAGAAGAGTAGTTAGAAATTAGGAATTAGGAATTAGAAATTAGTTTTTTCTAAAAGGCCAAAAGCCAAAAAAATATGAGTTTGAAGATTGCCATACAGGGGATTAAGGGTTCTAATCATCATCAGGTTGCAAAAGACTACTATGGGGAAACTATCGAATTGGTAGAATGCCTCTCTTTTGATGAGGTGGTAGCCAAACTTTTATCCAAGGAAGCCGATCAGGGCGTCATGGCGATAGAAAATTCTATTGCGGGATCGATAATCCCTAACTATGCATTGATCAACCATAATGATTTGCATATTGTTGGGGAGTATTACCTGAACATCCATCATCATTTAATGGTGCGTAAAGGACAAAAAATGGAGGATATTACTGAGGTAAGTTCGCATCCGATGGCCTTGCTGCAGTGTAAAGAATTTTTTAGGCAATACCCACATATAAAAATGGTGGAGGATGTAGATACTGCCGAAACGGCGAAACGTATACAAGAACAGAAATTGGCACATGTGGCGGCCATCGCTCCTAAGGTTGCGGCAGAATTATATGGATTGGACATCGTAGCGAACGACATACAGACGATCAAAAACAATGCTACCCGTTTTATTATTGTACAAACGAGGAACAAAGTCTTAAAAGAGGCAGAAATCACAAAGGCATCGGTTCGTTTTATTACAGATCATAAACGGGGTAGTTTGGCCGCAGTGCTTAATGTGATGAGTGATTGTAGATTAAACTTGACGAAAATACAATCCCTGCCGGTGATAGAGACACCATGGAAATATGCATTTTTTGTGGACGTTACTTTTGCGGATTATGCAGATTTTTCGAAAGCAAAAAGCCTTTTGAACATCATGTCCGAAGACTTTAAGGTTTTGGGCGAATATATAAATGTTAGACAATGATAGGCACGGCCGATAGACTAAAAACCGTTCAAGAATACTACTTCTCAAAAAAATTGAGGGAGGTACGTGGCTTAATGGCAGCGGGTAAACCCATCATTAATATGGGAATCGGTAGTCCCGATTTAACGCCTTCAGACGCTGTATTGAAAACCATGCAGGAGTCCGTTTTTGAGAACGGTGCGCACCAGTATCAAAGTTATCAGGGCCTGCCCCAATTACGCGAGGCAATCGCCAATTTCTATAAAAAGCAGTTCAAGGTCACGGCAGATCCAAGCAGTGAAGTATTGCCGTTGATGGGCTCCAAAGAGGGAATTATGCACATTAGTTTGGCATTTTTGAATCCTGGGGATGAAGTCCTGATCCCAAATCCTGGATATCCTACCTATACTTCGGTTACACGTTTAGTAGGGGCAGTGCCCGTTTATTATGATCTTACCGCAGAAAATGGTTGGTTTCCCGATTTGGAAAGTTTGGGAAAACAAGATATTTCACGGGTAAAGATTATGTGGCTCAGTTATCCACATATGCCGACCGGGGCCTCGGCCACACGGGAGCAATTTGAACACGTGGTCGCTTTTGCGAAGCGGCATGGTATGCTGTTGGTC
>JBARCC010000255.1:0-8292 GCA_049793635.1 Maribacter sp.
CCCTTAGATCCAATTTATACGGGAAAAATGATGTTTGGGTTGTTGGATATGGTAAAGCGTGATACTTTTGCACCAGAAACGAAACTATTGGCCATCCATACCGGCGGTTTACAAGGTATTCATGGCATGAATAGTGTACTGAAAAAGAAAAATTTACCTTTGTTGCAGCTATGAATAAAAAAATAATACTGCTGTTGTGTCTCGTGATCAGCTTTGCTTCCTGTAAGTCAAAGAAATCGTATGCCGATAGGTTGCGCACTAAGAATGTGCTAAGCGAGCAAAGAAATAAAACGACGACTTCTTCTGAAAAGAAATCGGACGCCGTTTTACCCAAAGAGCCCTCCAAATTTATAGTATTCAAAATTGAATCCATACCCGAGTATATTGAAACTTTTGCAGCGGCGGCACAGTTGGAAATGAAAGGATATGGCATACCAGCGAGCATAACCTTAGCACAGGGCTTGTTGGAAAGCGGCTATGGAAAAGGTGAGCTCGCCATGAAAACCAATAATCATTTTGGAATAAAGTGTCACACGGGGTGGCAGGGCGATTATGATTTTCATGACGACGACGCGAAGGGGGAATGTTTTAGAAAGTACAATCATCCTATGTATTCCTTCAGGGACCACAGTGTATTTCTGACCACACGGTCTCGATACGATTTTCTGTTCGACTTAAACAATACGGATTATAAGGGATGGGCAAAGGGCCTTAAAAAGGCGGGGTACGCAACCGATCCGAAATATCCTCAAAAACTGATTTACCTTATCGAAAAGTATAACCTGAACGCGTACGATACCCAGGTGAAAAAGGCCGGGTATGACGCCACAACGCTGGTAGCAACGGAAAGCGAAACTACACATACCGTTCAGAAAGGGGATACCTTATATTCTCTTTCCAAAAAATACTTCGTTTCTGTGGATGAATTGAAACAGATCAACAACCTTAGGGATGCCAGTTTATCCATAGGTCAAGAACTTAAAGTAAAGGGAGTTAATCTCAACAAATAATATGCGATATCAACGTAGCAGTGCCTTGTTCTCTGAGGCCAAGAAATATATTCCCGGTGGGGTAAATTCACCTGTGCGGGCTTTCAATGCGGTCGGGGGAGACCCTATTTTCGTAAAAGAGGCCAAGGGCGCTTACTTGTATGATGAGGATGGTAATCGTTTGATCGACTACATATCCTCTTGGGGTCCTTTGATTTTAGGTCATGCCTATGCGCCAGTGCTCAATGCCATCATCGAGAAGGCCAAAAAAGGAACATCGTTCGGCATGCCTACCGAGATTGAGACCCAGTTGGCCAAGTTAGCCGTTTCTATGGTGCCCAATATCGATAAAATACGTTTTGTGAATAGCGGCACTGAGGCCTGCATGAGCGCGGTACGCTTGGCACGGGGATACACGGGTAAGGATAAGATCATCAAATTTGCAGGTTGCTACCATGGGCATTCCGATTCTTTTTTGATACAGGCGGGGAGCGGGGCGGTTACCTTCGGTTCGCCCAATAGCCCAGGGGTAACAAAAGGTACCGCAAAAGATACCCTGCTGGCGGATTACAATGATTTGGAAGGCGTAAAAAAATTAGTTGCTGCCAATAAAGGGGAAATAGCGACCATTATTATAGAACCCATCGCCGGAAATATGGGGTGTATCGTACCTACCGATGCGTTCATCAAAGGATTGCGGCATATCTGTACCGAAGAAGGTATTCTTCTACTTTTTGATGAGGTGATGACCGGTTTTCGCTTGGCGAGGGGCGGTGCCCAGGAAACGTTGGGCGTAAAGGCTGATATCGTTACTTTCGGTAAAGTAATCGGTGGAGGTTTGCCTGTGGGCGCTTTTGCGGCGAACGCGGAAATTATGCGTTGTTTGGCACCAGACGGCCCGGTATATCAGGCTGGTACCTTAAGCGGAAATCCTTTAGCGATGAGTGCTGGGCTTGCAATGCTTACGGAATTGAATGCGAAACCAGAAGTGTTTGAAAGTCTTGCGGAGAAGACCGCATATCTTCATAAAGGAATATCTAGCGTACTAAGTGATAAAGGAGTGCCGCATCAAATCAATAGATACGGGAGTATGATCTCCGTTCATTTTACCCCAGAACCGGTGGTCGATTTCGCCTCATCGGCGAAAGGAAATAACGAAACGTTCAAAACATATTTTCATGGCATGTTAGAGAGGGGCATCTATTTACCGCCGAGTGCGTTCGAAAGCTATTTCTTGAACGACGCCTTAAGTTATGCTGATTTGGATGATACCATTAGTGCCTTGAAGGATATTCGTTTCTAAGGTTTTACGCGATCATCGAAATCGGAACAAACCCTGTATTTCCATCAAATGCCTCGTGGGTTTGCCCCGAGGTGATTAACTATTAATAATAGCCCAGAAAGGAAGTACCCATAGATTCATACTTTTTAAAACCATACCAAGGGAACACTGCGTTATGTAAGTAACGAAGTCGAGGACACCAACACATTTTTGTTGATGTCCTCGACGTCGAGCGGTCTATCTACACGCCTATAAATAACCTTGGTTTAGCGTTTTTCAGAACGTCTTCCAGTGCTATTATCTTCGCCATGTCGTCTTTTCCCTCTTAATTTGTGTTGTTTCATTTTTTCCCATTTTGCATATTGATCTGCAGTAAGCAATGCCTTCATTTCCTTTTTACGCGCAATCTCGTAATCCAGTTTTTCATTTTTCTGGGTATATTTTTCTTCTGCGCTCATTTTCTCCGCATTTTCTTTCCTGGATTTCATGGCTTCCATTCTTGTTTTACGCATGTTGGCGTCTTCGGTCAGCAACGTTTTTAGTTTCGATTGTTGGGAATCATTTAAATCTAACGCCAACGTCATTTTTTTGGTTTGTAAGGTCGCAAACTGCTCAGGGGTCAAGTCGTTCATTCGACCTCGTTGGTCATTCATTTTTTTGTCTTGCGCTGTTGCCGATAATCCTGCTATTATTAAAATAGCGATCCATAATTTTTTCATGATTTTATGTTTTAAGTATTTTCATTTTTGACAGTAATTAAGGAATATAGTTTAATGCCAAAGACTATTTTAGCGATTATTTAACTCGATAATCGAGATTTAAATGCCAGAGGCTTACCTCTAAATTTTGAAGTTGTTTCCTTCCTAATGCCCCGTGCGCTTGTCCCGCGATAGTTGACTGTGTCCTCAAGGACTATAAAAGCAAAAGCACGACCAATGGCCGTGCTTTTAAGTAGGTAAGAACGTTGTATTTAATGCGTTTGCGTTCGGTCTAAATTTTCGCCGTAGGGATTAATAATAATATCCGCTTCTTGGCTGATGGCCATATTGGCCAGCTCCTCTTTTGGTTGTGCCGTAGTAGATTGGTAGTATAGAATGGATACCAATATGAAACAGCTTAGGTAGATCAGACTTTTTAGTTTGTTATTCATGATTTGGGGGATATATATATTAAATATGTTTTTGAATTGTGTGTTCAACGTACTAATGCGATTCTAAAATGAGATCGGCCTCTTGTGCAAAGGTATTCTCAACAATCTGTGATTCGGAGGAGGCCTCTGTAGAGTAGGTATAGACCACCGAAGCAATGATAAAACAAATAAGATATACGAGACTTTTTAGCTTGTTGTTCATAGTGTTGTAATTAATATGCTGCTCCTCTAAGCTATAAAACATAAGCATACAAAAAAGCCCGTTGTTGCGAAACGGGCTTAAGTTGATGTCAAATGAAATTAAAATGTGGTTTGGGCAGCACCTTTATCGTTATAATCTGTCTTTAATCGAAGAGGGCCCAGCAATCGTATTTTTTGCGAACCTCTTATTTTGGTTCCAATATAAGGGATATACGTTCTGCCACATCCTCTAAATGGTAGATTGACATGGGGTCCTTCATTCGATTTTGGGCGTTTTTGAGATCCAGGCGAAGTAGATTTAATTCAGCGCGGGCCAAGGTGCGAATATCCGATTGACTGGTATTCACCGCGGTCGATTTTCGATATCCTCCATAATCGGTAGTTTTCGTTTGATTTTCGGTGGTCATCAAATACTCCAGGCGATCGATATGGGCCTTCTGTAGATTTCTTCGATAGGTGTCTATGGATTTTCCGGTACGCAACTCCGTCCAGATGCCTTGGCGGAGTTCGTTCATCATTTGTAAGGGAGCATAGGCTTCCTTTCCGCTCGCCGTTTCATGTTCGATAAGCCGTGCCAGTTTCCCCAAACTTAATACGTTATTGAGGGTACGTACCTGCATGGCCCGCATTTGCTCCAAAAAGCCTGAGTATTCTATTCGGGATAAAATGGTTTGGTCCAACATCCAGAGGGGCGTCTTGAATAATTGCTCCTGCAAAAACCCCATGGCTTTCATTTGATGTGCTTTTGGTACCGCGGTGTAAACGGCTCCCTCTTGATCATAGGTTTTATGATTTTCGTACACCCCACCAATATTATTGGAAACATGCCCCATGTACCTATTGAACTGTGAAAATACCTGGTCGTATAATTTGCCCAAGTCTTCGTAATTTTTTCCGTCTTCGGCGGTCCATGCGATGAGTTCGGGAACGATGCGTTTTAAATTGGCAATTCCATATTCACTGGCCTTTACAGCGTCATCCCCTAAATCTTCGGTCTGTGAACTGGGATCTACGATATCCCCTACTTGTTGATGGCCAAAACGGTATAAAGGATCACCGGCATGCGCCATGATCCAGTTGTCTAGGACCGGCTTTTCATCTTCTGCCGAGGTGTCCAAAATAGGCATATAGCCCCATTGAATGGCATATTTATCATAAATACCGATATTGGGCATAAGCGCTACCCCTTCATCACCGGGTTGGGCCACATAATTAAAACGGGCATAGTCCATAATCGACGGGGCCGTACTGTATTTTTGGGTGAATGTTTTTGAACGGAGGGAATCTACGGGATAGGCCACACTGCTGCCCATATTGTGCGGCAGGCCCAAGGTATGTCCTACTTCATGTGAGGAGACAAAACGTATTAACCTTCCCATTACCTCATCATCAAAAGAAACCCCTCTCGCAGCGGGATTGATGGCTGCCGTCTGCACAAAATACCAATTGCGTAAAAGGCTCATGACGTTATGGTACCAGTTGATGTCCGATTCCAGTATTTCCCCCGTTCGTGGGTCGCTTACGTGGGGCCCGTTTGCATTTGGTATCGGTGAAGCCAAGTAGCGCACGACCGAATAGCGCACATCCTCGGGAGACCAATCGGGATCCTCCTCTTTTGAAGGAGGCTCTTTGGCAAGGATCGCATTTTTAAAGCCGGCGGCTTCGAAAGCTACTTGCCAATCCTCTATCCCTTGCTTGATGAAAGGAATCCATTTTTTAGGAGTGGCCCTGTCCACATAATACACAATCTGCTTTTTCGGTTCCACCAATTCACCGTTCTTAAACTTTTCCAAATCGGCATCCTTCACTTCTAAACGCCATCGGTCCAAAAATTTGATTGTTTTGCTTTCCTGGGCATCTAGGCCATAATCTACTTGACCTCTTGCAAACCATCCCACACGTTCATCGAAATAACGTCGTTTCATGGGGGCTTCTGGTAACAGCACCATACTGTTATTGATTTCGACCGATATGGAACCCATACTTTCGTTACTGGGTGCCTCACTAGCCAAATACGTCTTTACGTGACGCACCTCTACATTCAGTGGAAAACTTTTTATGGATTCAATGTAGCCACGGTCATCATCTAAACGCGATACCTTATATTTTTTACGGTAACTTTCGGGCATCCCTATGGGTTTGGTATCCTTGGTAAACATATCGTTCACCTCGATCA
Organism: Maribacter sp.; assembly: GCA_049793635.1. Lineage (GTDB taxonomy): Bacteria > Bacteroidota > Bacteroidia > Flavobacteriales > Flavobacteriaceae > Maribacter. The sequence goes on from JBARCC010000255.1 coordinate 5,799, forward strand.
CCGTGGCCGGACCCAAGGAATCTTTTTTGAACGCTTTGATTGGAAAGGCGTACAGCACCGGCTCAAAGTTCGAATTCACCACCGCCTCATGAACGGGGAGCGAATCTGCTGCGACCACATCGTGCGATACCACGCGAAGAAGTACCTTTTTATCCTTTAGTTCCCAGCGAAGTACTTGCGTGTTGATTTTTCCTCCACCGAAACCGATACCTGAGGCCGTTTTGGAGATACGGCTTACCATCAACATTTCTTTGTTCAATAACGAATCTGGGATTTCAAAATAATACTTGTCCTCGACAGAATGGACCTTGAACAGTCCGTCATCGGTGATCGCTTCTTTGGTAATCACTTTTGCATAGGGCTGTATTTTGTCCTTACTCGGTTTTTCAGCTTCCTTTTCGGTATCTTTTTTCTTCTTCTTGAAAAGTTGCGCTTCGGCGGATTGATATCCGCTAATAAAAATCAATAGCAATAATTTCAATAGTAATTTTCTCTTCATCGTATGTTAGTTCAGTGAAGGTTCAAAGATTGAAAAAATATACGGATCGGGTTGTTAATAATATCTTAAGGCGCCCAAGTTGAATACAAAAAAGAAATTGTGTTTGTGACGGGAACGATAGGTTCCTCAAAATGAACGGCTTCAGCCCATAAGTTATGTTCAAACGTTGGTCCTTATACAGCAACACTATTCTGCCGTCCCTAAAAAGAAGCCTTCGTGAAGAAAAAGTAGCTGTCAGAAAAGCAAAGGAAGTACAAACTCGAACATACCGATAAGCAATAGGACGGCGATTACGTTCAGCATAAAACCGGCCCGAGCCATTTCATGGACCTTGATATAGCCACTAGCAAAAACAATGGCATTGGGCGGGGTCGCCATGGGCAGCATAAACGCACAACTACTGGCAATGGTAACGGGAATCAACAAATAGGTGATAGGCAGCCCCAAACCGATGGCTATGCCTGCTACGACAGGAGCCAGCACGGCCACGAGCGCTACGTTGCTCATTAGTTCTGTCATGAACAACATTAAAACGATCAATAGGGAGGCTGTCAAAAGAATGCTTAGATTACTTTCGGCGATTGCCGCTGCCACCAAATCGACAATTCCGGAAACCGACATGCCATTCGCAAGGGACAGTCCACCCCCAAAAAGAATCAAAATACCCCAAGCCAGCTTTTGGGTGTCTTGCCATTGCAAAATGAAATCTCCTTTGTGCAGGTTGTACGGAATGGTAAAAAGGGCTATTGCGGCAAACATACTGATAAGGGTGTCGGACAGGCCTAGATTAGGAAAGATAGAATTGATCAACGTTCTAAAAACCCAAAGAAAAATGGTAACCCCAAAAATGACCAACACCATTTTTTCTTTACCCGATGTTGGACCCAATTTCGTTAATTCTTCCTGAATTATGGTTTTAGACGCTTTGAACTTTAGATGCTGGGTCGGGAAAAACCATTTCACAAGTACCAAGTAGCACATCGTAATCATAATAAGGTAAAATGGGAGTCCGACTATCATCCATTTTAAAAATGAGATTTCGATTTGGTATTCATTTTCCAAGAGGCCTATTAATACCGAGTTGGGTGGGGTGCCGATTACAGTGGCGATACCACCGGCATTGGCGGCAAACGCAATGCCCAACATTACGCTCAGCGCAAAATTACGGTCGCGCTTTGTGAATCCATCCGCATCCTCCATCAATAAATTAATGACCGACATGGCAATGGGTAACATTACTACAGTACTGGCAGTGTTACTGATCCACATGCTCAATACCGCAGTGGCAATCATAAAACCAAGAACCACCCTATCTGCCGAGGTTCCCGTAAGGCGAATGATCGTTAATGCGATTCGTTTGTGGAGATTTACCTTTTCGAGGGCCAAGGCCATTACGAAGCCCCCGAAAAACAGAAATACGATCGGACTGCCATAGTTGGCTCCTACCTCGCCCATGGGCATGATGTCCAATATGGGAAATAATAATAAAGGCAGAAGCGCGGTTACGGAAATGGAAACCGCTTCGGTCACCCACCAAAGAATCATCCAGAGTGCCACGGCAATGACGGCATCGGCACTTTCCGATACCATCAATCGGGGTAAATTGATGATTATAAAGAATACGATAGGGCCTATAAAAAGGCCGATTTTGCTACTTAGGTTCATGTTGGCCGTTTAACTAGCTTCTAAACTAGGCTAAATAATCAAACAGCGCTAACCCTTAATTGGCGATTTCAGCAAATAGGATGTCCTCTACCTTATAGACCTTGGCCAATTGTTGTTTGGTAATCCCTTTGATCCCTTTATCCCACGCTTTGTTGCTCAATTCCGATTTTGTTTTCAACACCTCCAATTCCATTTTTTTGGCAGATTTAAGGATTTCGAAGATAACCTTTTCATTATCCGATAATTGTAGTGGCTTTTTTTCGGGCCGCATTTGTGGAAAAAAGAGTACTTCTTGGATGGAGGCATTGTTGGTCATCAACATTACCAACC
>JBARCC010000256.1:0-8745 GCA_049793635.1 Maribacter sp.
CGTCGTATTGGTCACTTTACTTGCGGTACCGACGGTCATGGCGGTCCAGAATTGGGACGATCACGACCGGTCAAATCGTTTTACGGCCAATTCTTCCGCTAAGGCATATCTCGATTCTTGCCAAGAAGATGCAGGCGCCATTCTCTTCACCATTGGGGATAACGATACCTTTCCGATTTGGTACGCCCAAGAAATAGAGGATTACCGAACCGATGTGCGCATTGTATGTACCAGCCTTTTTGAAACAGATTGGTATGTAGACCAAATGAAACGAAAAGCATACGAAAGTGACCGCATCCCATCACAAATAACACATGAAAAGTACCGCACGGGTTCACGGGACGTATTGTACTATCAGGGCATTACAGAAAATAGATGGCCCATAAAAGATTTCATCGATTGGATAGATAGCGATAAGCCGCGCACTAAATTAAAGTACATTTTTGAACAAAATGGGGTCGATTTGAGCCAATATTCTGAGGATACACAAAATATGGTGTATTACCCGACCAAGAAAATAAGGGTGCCGGTAAACAAACAGAATGTACTGAGCAGCGGTTTGGTAAAACAAAAGGATGCAGATCTAATCGTTGATTTTATCGACATCGATTTGCCAAGTGCCATTACCAAAAAGAGCATGATGATGCTAGACATCCTCGCGAATAACGATTGGAAAAGACCGCTCTACTTTTCTGGCGGTAGTTTCGATGATTCGGAATACCTGTGGATGAAAGACTACTTACAGTTAGATGGCCTTGCCTACAAATTGGTTCCCATACGTACCGAAAGACCGAATTCATTTGAATTGGGACGCATCGATACCGATTTGATGTACGATATCGTTACGCAGTGGGATTGGGGAAATTCTGGTGATCCCGACGTTTATCTTGACACCCAGACCCGAATCCAAAGCGTTTCCTTTAGAGGAAATCTCGCCCGATTGATGGAGGCATTGATCAAAGAGAATAAAATGGACAAGGCGAAGGAAATCATAGAGATTTCCATTGAAAATATGCCCGTAAAACGTTTTGGATACTACACGTTGATCGAGCCGTTCGTGGATGGGTACTACAAAGTAGGTGAGACCAAAAAAGCACGGGAACTTTTCAATACCGTAAAAACGATCTACCAAGAACGATTGGAGTATTACGCAGCTACCAACCTAGACGAGCAATACAGCCATATCGATGACATCATCGCCGATATGGAAGCCTATCGCAGAAACATCGATACTGTCATTGCAAACGATGAAGAGGATATCGCCGAAAAGGAGACCTTGATCTTCAACGAGTACATCGATAAATTCCAGCATTTTTATAAAAATGAAGATGACCTAGAGGTGCCGAAAGCAGGAATGGAGAACAATCCGGACATCATCGATACCCTACCCATCTCCGATACCATATCCCCGGATAACACGAAGACCGATATCCTACAGGATACCGTAGGTATACCTGAACAGCGGTAACATCCTTCAGCGTTATCTAAAAGATGATTTTAAACTCTTAATGTAATTGAAAGTGTTATACGTATTCCTTAAGAATACCGATAAGGGTGTTGGCATCTTGCTCACCGCTTTGGCGCCAGACCATTTCACCCTTTTTGTAAATCATTAAAGTAGGAAGACCTTTCACACTCAAAGCTTGTGCAAGTTCTTTGTTCTTGTCCACGTCTATTTTGATGACCTTGCCTTTATCCCCTAAAGCTGCGGCGACATCTCTAAGTACAGGATGCATTGAAGTGGATTGTTCATTCCATTCGGCATAAAAATCCAGTAGAACCGGTACCTTTAAATCTATAAGCTCACCAAATTTGGACATATAACATGCTTTTCTATCTTGCCAAATGTAATAAAAATTGTTAAAATACTAGCCTAGGCAAAGTTTTAGTAAGAATGTAATTAGGTTAAAATCATGTTAATGCCTTTTTTCGAAGCGTAATCACCGTAATTTCTGGCCAAATTCCTACACGACCGGGATATCCCAAAAACCCAAAACCTCTATTTACATTGATAAATTGTCCCATTTGCTTATAAATCCCCGCCCAATAGGGATAGCGCCATTTTACCGGGCTCCATTTGATCCAGCCCGGTATTTCGATACCGAACTGCATCCCGTGGGTATGCCCGCTTAAGGTGAGGTGGTAATGATACGCATCGTTGATGACCTCCATTTCCCAATGGGAGGGGTCATGGCTCATCAATATTTTAAAATCGTCCGCATTGATCTGGGAGGCCGCTTTTTTAAGATCCCCTGCTTTTTTAAAACCGCCTTTGCCCCAATTCTCTACGCCTATAAGAGCAATTCTATCCTCGCCCCGCTGCAAGTACCGGTGTTCATTCAACAATAGATCAAAGCCCATTTGCCTTTGTAAATTTTTGAGATCTTCTAAATTCTGCTGTTTGGCCTTCTCCGTTTCCCAGGGAATATAATCCCCGTAATCGTGGTTTCCCAATACGGAGAATTTCCCATCTTTCGCCTCTAACGTGCTGAACAGGTCTGCCCAGGGCAACATTTCGGAAGTCATATTATTGACCATATCCCCTGTGAACAAAAGTACATCGCCATTTTGTGCATTGATAAGGTCGACACCATACTCGATCATCTTCCGATTATCGAAACTACCGCTATGGATGTCCGATATCTGCGTAATCCGATAACCGTCGAACCCATCGGGCAGGTCATCGAACGCTAAATCATACTTCAGTACCTTAAAATTGTATTTGCCTTTGTACATTCCATAAAGCAAGGCCCCGAAGGGGATGGCAGCGATACCCACGGCAATAAGGCTCAGAAAGCGCCTTCGATTGGGCAATGTGAACACTTTTTCGGTACCGAATAATTTTTGGTAGATTCCCGTTCCGATCCTGAACACATCTTCGGAAAACAAAAATAAAATGGTAATGAGGTTGAACGTCAGTATCGTTAAGAGGAGTCCGAATGCATAGCTTTTGGGAACACTCAACACTCTTCCCGTCTCTTCCCCTATGGTAAACTGGTAGATAAAATTCACCATTACGGCGACAGAGATCACCATGTAGAGATACGACCAAAAAGGTTGCCTGGTCACGGTTTTAAGCGCTTGGAGAACGTAAAAACCGATGGCAATGTATGCGATTCCAAAGAGTATCCAACGCGTCATCTTTTTTTTGCAAAGATATCCGTTAAGTATTGGTCTATGTGCTCATTTGCATTTTATTTAACCTTGGCGATTACCGCAGAAATCTTGTCAAATTGCGAAATTGCTTTACCATCATCACTAAGTAACCGAACGCAATTCATGGAAACCCTTGGCTTTTCCGGTAATGTACCCACCATCGAGGTACCCGAAAAATGAACCGCCTTAAATCCCTTTTCCTTAAACATGGATACATTGTCGGCGTTGATTCCCGAGCCTGGCATAACCTGTATACCACTTCCCCCATTTTTTAATACGCTCAAGAGCTCGATACCTTCAACTGCAGTGGGCTTTTGCCCAGAGGTGAGTAGGGTATCCACTCCCACATTTTTTAGTTGAACTAAGGTTTCAAAAGGGTCTTTCACCCAATCGAACGCCCTGTGGAATGTAAAATGCAATTCACCCGATGCGTCCTTTAACTGTTGGGTGTATGCTACATCCAAAGAAAGATCTTTATGGAGCGCCCCACAAACGATACCGTTAAAGCCCAGCTCAACGCATTTTTCGATGTCCCTTAGCATGATTTCGCGCTCCTCTTCCGTATAGGTAAAATCGCCACTTCGTGGTCTTATCAGCACATGCACCGGGATGGAAATACGACGTTTTACTGCGACCAACAGACCATACGACGGGGTTAATCCCCCTACGGCAAGCTCCGTACAAAGCTCGATCCGGTCTGCCCCCGCATCTTGTGCCACCAAAGCAGATTCCAAAGAATTAGCACAAACTTCTACAAGCATAGTGTTATATTTAAACCTGTTAAAAGTAAATAACCCGACCCATGAAAAGAAGAAAGTTCCTTAGAAATTCCAGTACGCTCGCCGCCGGAATTATTTCAGCACCTTTATTGGCTTCCTGTAATGAACAGCAGGGCGCAAATGCAACCGGCATGGTGGCGATACTTCCCATTGCCATCTGCACTTGGGATTTTGGCAATGCCACTGCAAAGGCATGGGAGGTCTTATCGACAGGCGGCAGCGCACTTGATGCCGTCCATCAAGGCGTGATGGTCGAAGAGAACGATGTGAACAATAGCACGGTCGGCTATGGGGGCAGGCCGGACCGTGATGGACATGTAACCCTAGACGCGTGCATTATGGACAAAAACGGAAATTGTGGGGCCGTTTTGGCGCTACAACACATAGCAAACCCTATATCGGTGGCCCGAAAGGTAATGGAAGAAACCCCTCATGTGATGCTCGCAGGAAAAGGCGCCGAACAATTTGCCTATGAAATGGGATTTGAAAAAACAGAACTCCTTACCGAAAAAACCAGAGAAGATTGGCTGGAGTGGAAAAAAACATCGGCATATCAACCCATCATCAACATTGAAAACCACGATACCATTGGGATGTTGGCCATAGATGCGGAAGGAGATATCGCCGGAGCATGCACTACGAGTGGGATGGCATACAAAATGGCAGGGCGGATCGGAGATTCCCCGATCATCGGCGCCGGACTCTTTGTGGACAATGAGGTGGGCGGAGCCACTGCCACCGGGGTTGGAGAAGAAGTGGTGCGCACCGTGGGCAGTTTTTTGATTGTCGAACTCATGCGACAGGGAAAATCGCCACAAGAGGCCTGTGAAGAAGGGGTAAAACGCATCATCGCCAAAAATAAGGATAAACAAGATTTTCAAATCGGTTTTATTGCCATCAATAAAAAAGGGGAAACGGGAGGATACTGCATTCATCCAGGATTTTCTTATCGAACCTATTCTAAGAATGGGCATGTAAATAATCCTTCGGAGAGTTATCTGAAAACATAGAAATCAACGTCATTTATACTAACAAACATGGAGGAAGGAAAATCTAAAAAGTGGTTGCAACGGCTCAAGGATGAAAGTTGGGAGGCCGAGCTGTTAGTTTCTGCAGTGGCCATTTTTGCAATCTTAAAATCGTTCGCCGGGTTGGATTGGATGGTGCTACAATTTATCGATTACCTGAACCCATCCCAATATGACATCGCTTATATGATCGCGGTAGGCGGTTATCTTGCAGTGGGCATATTGGGAGCGATGTTCACCATTCATTTTGCCCTAAGGGCCTATTGGATCGGACTTGTTGGACTCAATTCCGTATTTCCGGATTACGGATTGGAAGACAGTGCGTACTCTCCTATTTACACTAAAAAGATATTGAATACCCTGCCCAAGATATCCGATACCACTTCAAAAATCGATGAATTATGCAGTGTCATTTTCTCCGCTGCCTTTGCCTTTATGATGATTTACTTCTATTTCACCATTTCCGCCAGCATGTACTTATTGATTTTCAACCTTTTAAAAGATACCGTTCCTAATTGGATATTGCTTATGCCGCTTATGCTGTCTGGACTATTCATAGTTCTAGGAACGGTGATATCGATCCCTGCAAATATGAAGAGGTATCACTCAAATGAAACCCTGCAACATCTTTATTTTGTCTTTGCACGCTGGGGCGCATACTTTCTGTATGGCCCTTTAAATAAAAGTATTTTACAGATTACCATGTTATTCGGTTCTAATTTTAAAAAGAGAAAAGGGCTGGTAAAAATGGTGCTCTTCATGCTTTTTATAGGAGTGCTTTTTGGTGCAGTTAAAATGTTCGATTCAGATTTCAGATACTTACTACAATATTCAAGAAAACAAGATCTCACCAAAATACAACCCGAGTTTTACGCGAACAATAATCTGAACCAGGCCTTTCTATTTACGCCTGAAATCAGTTCTGAATTGGTTTCCGAATCTAGTGTCAAACTATTTATCCCTCTCTATGAACATGAAATAAAAAGTTTGAGAACGGAATGTGGAATAAAGGAATCTGACCGCGTTGGGGGTAAAGAGGAAGACGAGGCCATCAGCATTAGAAATCAATATTTGGCTTGCTACCTCGAACACATACAGGTTAGGTTGAATGATACACCCAAAGAACTAAATTTTCTCAAAACAAATCATCCCGTAACGGGTCAATACGGAATTTCAGTATATCTAAATTTAGATGGGCTAACCAAAGGTCAGCATCATATCAACATTGAAAAAACCTTAAGCGAAAAAAATGAACGGCAATGGATAATCCCTTTTTATTATAATTCAAAATAAAAGTGAAACACCCCATAAAGTTCGCTAGTCCTTATCCTTTTTTCTATTTTTAAGGCCTGATTAATCCTGATTTTACACTAACTACATGGCAGATCAAAAAAGACTATTCCTACTAGACGCATACGCCTTAATATTCCGCGGCTATTATGCCCTCATCAAAAACCCTAGAATAAACTCAAAAGGCATGGATACGTCGGCCATTATGGGATTTATGAATTCGCTGTTCGATGTCATCCGCCGTGAAAAACCAGACCATTTAGCGGTTTGCTTCGACAAAGGAGGAAGCACCGAACGCACCGAAATGTTTGCCGACTATAAAGCGAACCGGGATGAAACCCCAGATGCCATACGTATAGCCATTCCCTACATTCAGAATATCCTTAAAGCCATGCACATCCCCAGCGTTATTTTAGAAGGATGGGAGGCCGATGATATTATTGGGACCTTATCCAAACAGGCGGAAAAAGAAGATTATAAAGTGTTCATGGTCACGCCCGATAAGGATTTTGGACAGTTGGTTTCGGAAAACATTTTTATGTACCGCCCCGCACGCATGGGCAATGGCATCGAAATATGGGGCATTCCAGAAATTCAAAAACGATTCGGGGTCGAGCGACCAGAGCAGGTTATCGATTACTTAGGGATGATGGGGGACGCCAGTGACAATATTCCAGGTTTGCCGGGAGTGGGTGATAAAACGGCGAAGAAATTCATCAAAGAATTCGGGAGCATGGAAAACCTTTTGGCAAATACCGATCAGCTAAAGGGCAAAATGAAGGAAAAAATCGAGGAGAACAAGGAATTGGGTATCCTTTCCAAAAAATTGGCCACTATTTGTATCGACTGCGACGTTACCTTTAATGCAGCCGATTATGAATTATCGATTCCCGACTTTGAAAAGGTACAGGAACTTTTCGAAGAGCTTGAGTTCAGAAGGCTCAAGGACCAGTTCATTAAATTGTTCTCCGCAGATACCGAGGACACTACCACTCAGGTCACAAGTACCCCAACCGGCAAAAAACAGGCACAGGATGCAGGTTCCGGTCAGTTTTCGCTGTTCGGCAACCAAGGGGATTTACCGGCCACGGTTAAGGACTATTCCAGTCGACAGACCATCGCCGATGTGCCCCATGTCTACCAAAGCGTTGCACCGGGAATGGCCATGAAACTATTTCTCCAAAATTTGATGAAGCAACCATCGGTCTGTTTTGACACCGAAACTACGGGTCTGAACCCCTTAACGGCAACCTTAGTGGGCATTGCGTTTTCATGGGAGGCCACGAAAGGCTTTTACATACCTTTTCCAGAAAATCAGGAAGAAGCGCAACAGCTAGTTGAAACGCTTAGACCTTTTTTTGAAGCTGAACACATCGAAAAAATCGGTCAGAACTTAAAATACGATATCAAGGTACTTGACAAATACAATATCGAGGTAAAGGGGCCGCTGTTCGATACCATGTTAGCCCATTACCTCATCAATCCCGATATGCGCCACAATATGGACGTGCTGGCGGAAACCTACCTCAACTACACCCCGGTTTCCATTATCGAGCTTATCGGTAAAAAAGGGAAAAACCAAATGAGCATGCGTGAAGTGCCTTTGGAAAAACAGACCGAATATGCCGTTGAGGACGCCGACATTACCTACCAGTTGGCGCAGCATTTTCGGCCTGAGCTTAAGGAAGCCAATACGGAAAAATTATTTGAGGATATCGAAATTCCGCTTTTACGGGTTTTGGCAGATATGGAATTGGAAGGCATCAATTTAGACGAAGCTTTTTTAAATTCCCTTTCTTCGGACCTCAACAACGATATCGCCACGTTGGAAAAGAAGATTTATGAGTCGGCAGGAGAAGAATTCAACATTGGTTCCCCAAAACAATTGGGAGAAATCCTTTTCGACAAACTACAATTGGTCGATAAACCTAAAAAGACCAAAACCGGGCAATATTCTACCGCAGAGGATGTACTCTCCTATTTGGCGAAAGACCACGGGATCATTCAAAACGTGCTGGATTACCGAGGGCTTGCCAAATTAAAGAGCACTTATGTAGATGCGCTACCAGAACAGGTGGAGCCATCTACGGGAAGGGTGCATACCGACTATATGCAGACCGTAGCGGCGACCGGGCGTTTGAGCAGCAACAACCCCAACCTGCAGAACATTCCAATACGAACGGAGCGCGGGAGACAAGTTCGAAAGGCATTTGTACCAAGAGATGAAAACTATATTTTGCTGGCAGCCGATTATTCCCAAATAGAATTGCGCATCATAGCCGCCCTGAGCGAGGAGACGACCATGATCGAGGCTTTCAAGAACGGGGAGGATATCCACGCATCCACAGCATCAAAAGTATTCGATGTTCCTATCGAGGAAGTGACCCGAGAGCAACGCAGCAATGCCAAAACCGTTAACTTCGGAATTATTTATGGGGTATCCGCCTTCGGTTTGAGCAATCAAACGGACCTTTCAAGGGGCGAAGCCAAAG
>JBARCC010000257.1:0-5661 GCA_049793635.1 Maribacter sp.
CACCATACCGGGACAACAAGAATGGACCGTTATATTGAATAAAAATTTGAACCAATGGGGGTCTTATTTCTACGATGAATCTGCCGATGTTGCGCGCGTAACCGTACCCAATGGTTCCGATGCAGCTTCTTTGGAAGAGTTTTCAATCGCATTCAAAGATGTTGATAATGGTGCGCACATGATTATGGGTTGGGACAAAACAAGAGTCGCCGTACCGATTACCATGTAAACAAGAGCTAAGTTAAAGAATAGGAAGCCCCAACGTATTGGGGCTTTTTTCATTTAACGCACCACCCCGTTCACGAAAATTTGTACGGCGCGAATGGCGAGCCCTACCCTTTAAAAAGTCGTTCTAAAAAGCGACCGTAACTACGATGTTAAATGGAATGCAGTAAAACGATCCCTTTATTTTATCGGCTGTTTACGAATGCCCTTCACCGGATTGCTTTCATTGGCGGAAAAACTTTCCCCGAGCATCATGTTCTCTTCCATCATCAATACAAATGAAATGCGCTCCAATCCGGAAACATTCATATTAAAATTGATTTGATTCCCCTTTACGGTGACCTCTTGCCCGGTGAGTGCCCCGTTTGAAAAATGGATGGCCACACTATACTTGCCTTGCTCCTTGGTTATGAAAAATACGCCTTCACCGTAATAGCTGTCGGTTTCCTTGATTTCATATTCCCATACACCCAAAACCGGGTCGCGCTGGCGGGCGGATACACTATGCGTATTCACTGCAATACGGTTTGTAACCATATGTTCCACATAATCTAAAGGAAAAAGCATACAGAGAAACTGGACCATTACGATACTCTTGATCAAAAAAGGCATTACGTTCATTCTTTATAGTGCGATTATACTCTTAAAACGATAATTTGTAGGAATTATTTTACAAAAAATAAGAGATATTTGATTACCTCATTTTTTGATCGGAAATCCATCCATTTAATTTTTCCTCCAAAAGAACCAATGGTAGACTACCTGAATTGAGTACCTGGCTGTGGAATGCACGAATATCAAAATCAGTACCAAGCTCATTCTCTGCACGGGTACGCAGTTCCCGTATTTTCAACTGCCCCAGTTTATAGGAGAGCGCTTGACCCGGAGTAGCCATATACCGTTCGACCTCGGCAATAATACTTTCTTCCGACTCCGCTTCGTTGTCCAACGAATAGCGTATCGCTTCCTCCCGAGTCCACCCTTTTGCATGTATGCCCGTATCGACCACTAAGCGTATTGCCCGGTGCATTTCCATGCCGAGCATTCCAAAATATTGATAGGGGTCGGAATAAATGCCTAATTCCTTACCCAATGATTCGGCATACAATGCCCAGCCTTCCACGAACACCCCCATACTCTCTGGGTGCAAAAATTCTGGGAGTAGTTCATTTTCTTGCTGTAAAGACAATTGAAAATGATGCCCCGGTATAGCCTCATGTAAAAACAAGGCTTCATCGTGAAGTATATTATACTCTCGCACGTTCGGGATCGGAACGTAAAACGTACCCGGCCTCGTACCCTCTTTTGAACCGGGAACATACTCGGCACTTGCCGACGCCTCCCTAAATGCTTCCGTTCTGCGGACGTTAAACCCAGCTTTTGGGGTAACCTCAAATAAGGAATCAATGTTTAGGCCGATGCGCTCCCCGATACTACTGAAATTTGAAATGACTTCTTCAGGCCTGGAAAAAGGCATCAGTTCCTTTTTGGTACGTAAAGAATTAAAAAAGGATTTCAAATCCCCCTTGAACCCTAATTCATTTTTTATCGTCTCCATTTCCTTGGAAATTCGGGCTACTTCCGCCAAACCTAAAGCATGGATTTCCTCGGCATCCATTGTTGTGGTCGTGTGTAGTTTTATAAGATATTCGTAGGTTTCCTTTCCTTGCGGAAGTGCACCGAGTCCGCTGGTTTCTCTAGATGCAGGCAAGTATTCATCTGTTAAAAAGCGGTTCAACGTTGCGTATTTGGGCATTAGCCGTTCTTTGATAAAAGAAGCATACCTATCGGTCAAATCCGTTTTTTCCCGCTCGGAAAAAGAAGACGGAAACTGGGTAACGGGCTGATAAAATAGATGGTCTTCGAGGGGTACATCTATAAATGCCCTAATCTGAGGAATCATTTTTAAAGTGAGTGTTTTTGGGAGTACTACCTCTTTTTCGATTCCTAACTTCATTTTCTCCACGGCGGTATCTAAAAATACGATGTAATCTTCTAAGCGTTTCAACCAGTTCAAATAATCGTCAACGGTCTTGAAAGGCTGAACGCTGGCACCCGACCCCAATTGGGCGGCATATAAGTGCAAGGATTGAATTTGAAAAAGGGGCATGAGTTCGAAGCTGGGCAAATCGTACATAGGGGATGCGACCGTAACCATTGGGTTCATGACGCCTTCCAACTTTACTTCACAATCCCATTTCATGACCCTTGTACTCAGCCAATCTGCACTTGACACATTGGTGGAGTCATACCGGGTAAGGGCCTCCAAAAAATAGGTGTAGCGTTCTTTTAAATGGAGAAGATAATCGTCTGAGATATAGTTCGCAATGGTATCGTTGTATTCCGCATACCCCGCTTTTGTAGCCTCTATAGGATTTATACCCTTCTTAAACTCGTAAAATTCGGTGAACAGCTCCCCAATCGGTTTTGCTTCATTGGTCTTTTTAGACTTTGAAACATCGGCGCAGCTAGCGAACACCACCATGAAAAAAAATACGTAAACAGAACGGCCCATACTTTTATGCTTTAAATCGAAAATTACGAAAAGTGTTGAAATGTTTACTAGTAGAATGCCCTATAATCCTTTAGGGTCTAGTAGGTTCAAGATTACTGTTATTGTAGAAGGTTCATTTTTTAGATTTGGCATTCGCCTTTTCCTTAATCTTAACGTAAATCAATTTTTTACGTCCTTTTGAATCTTCCCTTCTTTCGATCTCAAAGTGGGGTATAGAATTGATCAAGGGCGTTAACTTTTGAAAGCCATAGTTTCGGGAATCAAAATTGGGCTGCTTTTTTTGAAGAAGGCTGCCCACATCCCCTAAAAAGGCCCAGCCATCGTCATCGGCGACGTCATCAATAGTGGTCGCTATAAAACGCAGGGCCTTGGGCGTAATCTTGTCGACCGTATTTTTGGCGGCAGGTACCTCGTTCACGATATCTGAAGTGTCTTCTTCCGACCTACTTTTTAGAATTTCTATATAAATGAATTTATCACAGGCGACAATGAATGGGCTCGGGGTTTTGCGTTCACCGATACCGTATACCTGCATGCCTGCCTCTCGAAGTCTGGTGGCCAAGCGTGTAAAATCACTATCACTGCTCACGATACAAAACCCGTTTACCTTACCGGCATACAGGATGTCCATCGCATCGATGATCATCGCCGAATCGGTAGCGTTTTTACCTTGGGTATAGCCGTACTGCTGAATGGGTGTAATGGCATTTTCCAACAGTACGTTTTTCCATTTTCCCAAACGTGGATTGGTCCAGTCCCCATAAATACGCTTAATGGTCGGGTTACCATATTTGGCGATTTCTTCCATCATTTCCTTTACATAGGCAGAGGGAATGTTATCGCCATCGATGAGTACTGCTAAATTTAAATCCATTGGGTTGTTTTGTGTAAAGATAGTTGGTTTGGTGTAATCCCAGTAACAGAAAACAAAGTTCATCACCTAATTCAACGACCAACGAAACCATGGGGCTGTACGTAATCACTCAACCCTGCGTTACCTAATTCTGAGAAAGTGAACCTATAGATTTTATGAGTAACTTTCGACAACTTCTAATTTTAAAATGACGCGATGCAAAAAAAAATGCTATTACCACTACTTTTCTTTTTCACCATGGGGTTTACTTCCATTTCAAGTTTTGGCCAAAATGAAGAATTCTACCAACTGAAAACCTATACCCTCAAAAATGAAAATCAAGAAAAAAGGGTGGATGCCTATTTAGAACATGCGCTTCTTCCTGCCCTTAAAAGGATGGGTATCGAATCTGTCGGAGTATTTAAAGTACGTCCCGATAAATATAAAGTCAGCGATAAAATTTATGTGCTCATTCCCTTTTCCACCTTGGCGCAATTTGACCGAATGGAAACCATGCTTGCCGTAGATAAAACCTACCTCAGTGCCGGTGCGGAATACATCAATTCGACCCATGAAAATACCGCCTATGAACGTATAAGTTCCGTTTTGATGCGTGCCTTCCCAGACATGCCTAAAATGAAACCGACCCCTGTCGATGGGCCGAGAACAGAACGGGTGTATGAGCTTCGCAGCTATGAAAGTCCTACCGAAGCCATGTACCGAAGAAAAGTGAGGATGTTCAATGAAGGAGGGGAAATCGAACTCTTTGAGCATTTAGGATTTAACGCCGTATTCTACGCAGATGTAATTTCTGGAGACCACATGCCCAATTTGATGTACATGACCACCTTTACGAACACGGACCAAAGAAATGCACTTTGGAAGAACTTTGTGAACTCCGAAAAATGGAAAGAAATATCGGTGATGGACGAGTATCTGAATACCGTGAGCCATTCAGACATCCATCTGCTATACCCCACCGCATATTCAGATTACTAATTCAATTGATCAATTTAAGTTCTACACGCCGGTTGAGCATTCTACCGGCCTCTGTTTTATTCGTCGCCAGGGGTTGGGAACTACCAACACTTTCAAATTGAATTCTATGCTTTGAAATTCCATGCTCAAGGAAGTGATTAGCAACGGTTTTAGCTCTACTCAAAGAGAGCTTCTCATTAAAACCGGGAGAACCGATTGCATCTGTATGACCGATGATTTTGATGCTGACAGATGAATTCTCCTTTAAAAACAATACCATTTTCTGAAGTTCTTTTTGATCAGAATCCCTGAGTGTGGCTTCATTAAAATGAAACAAAACGTTTTTGAATATCTGAAGGCTATCCGTTTGAAAAGTAGCGATCTCCGCTAGGCCAGATGTATCGATTTTAATATTTGAATCAGCGTTCGGATTTAAGTTTGGGCCTGGATTTAAGTTTGAAATTAAGTTTAGCTTTGAACTTGAACTTAAGCTTGAACTTGAGTTTGTGTTTGGGTTTGTACCTGAACTTGCCGGATGTACCGATACCATATCCAAATAATAGTAGGAGCCCTTTGTCATCTTTCGTTTGGTCTGAAAATGTCGGGTGCGCTTGTTGTCTTTAAAATTTCCGATGATGATGAAATTTTCGGTTCCGTTGGCCATGAAATCCGATGTAATCAGCGTCCACCGTTCTGCATCATCATAAAAATGCGAATACCCGATTTCAAGATAGTTTGAAGTATCGCCCTCCATTTTAGACAGATGCATGCTCGAAAGCACCTTTGTCGTTTCGATTGCTAACGGAAACTCTGAAAATCGAACCCCAAATTCCTGAATTGCAAAATCTGAACGCTCCGCTAAGCTTACGTAAAAGGATAGGGTATAGTGTACACCTTTCACCAAGGTAGTGGATAATGGTGCCTGGATGTATTCACGATAATCTTCGAGTGCCAGCATGTAAAAACCAACGTAGCCTACCCCGAAATCGGCCGGTTGCTCCCCATTAAAATTTTTGGGTGTGCCCATGGCCTCGCTACAGGCATTAAAATAATCGGTAGAACCCAAAGTCGGTGTCGACCAATCGTATAC
>JBARCC010000258.1:0-1854 GCA_049793635.1 Maribacter sp.
TTCTACGACTTCAAACATCCTGTAGAGAATGCCAATCTTTTAAAAATCGCCCTGCAATATGCCCAAGGTTTCAATACCCTAATTTACTCCTTTCCGTTGGACACCAAAATCGCTGGAAAAGGCATTGTAAATGAGGGGGAAGTGTCTACAAAACTAGGCTTAAAAGGCATACCGGCGCTGGCGGAAGAACTCCAAATCGCACGGGATCTTTTCATCTTGGAATATACCGGGGGAAAATTGCACATTCCATGTATTTCTACGGCCCACTCCGTAAAACTAATCGCCGATGCCAAGAAAAAAGGCTTGGATGTGAGTTGCAGTGTTGCCGTATACAACCTATTTCTAACGGATACCATTCTTGAGGAATTTGATACGAACTACAAACTGATGCCTCCCTTACGTACCAAAAATGAATCTAAGGCACTCCTTAAAGGGCTTAAAGAGGGTACTATCGATTTTGTGACCGCCGACCACACGCCTATAGAAATCGAGGGAAAAAGGGTGGAGTTCGATAATGCAGAATATGGAAGCATTGGATTGGAAAGTACATTTGGGATGTTGAACATGCTTTTTGATGTAGAGACCACAATCGCTCTTTTGACCCAAGGTAGGGAGCGCTATGGCTTGGAAACACCCCTATTACAAATCGGTGCAAAAGCCTCGCTTGCACTTTTCGAACCTACCACAACATATATGTTCAACGAAGAACATGTGCATAGCTATTCTAAAAATTCCGCCGTCTTCAACCAAAAATTAAAAGGGAAAGTTATAGGGATTATTTCGAATCAAAAGATAATAATGTAACGATTAATAAGTTATATTCGTTTACACAACCAATACCTAAAAAACTATGGATCAAAGTATTAAAGAAGAAGGAAAAACAATCGCCATTATCGCCTACATCACCATTATAGGATTGATCATCGCTTTTATCATGAACAGCAGCAAGAACAATGAATTTGCTAAATTCCATATCGGACAATCGCTGCGTATCGCTATTCTTGGAATCGTTTTGAATATTGTAACTCGGCTTTTACCAGATTCCTTATCCATCATAGGTACTATCGTAAGCTTAGGTATATTGGTATTATGGGTTTTAGGGCTCATCAATGCCATTAATTTAAAGGCCGAGCCTTTGCCCGTGATCGGTACCATTGGTGAGAAATAAAATTCAGTCATAATTAACTGCACGAAAGGCTCTATTAATAGGGCCTTTTTTTTGTGCATAAAAAAGGTTACCCTAACTTTACCCAATGGAACAACAGGCCGAAGGAAAAACCACCGCAATAGTTGCTTATTTGACCATTGTAGGGGCACTCATTGCAATGAGCATGAACTCGGAACCCAAGTTTAAATTTGCCAGGTTTCACACCCGCCAAGCCTTTGGTTTGCATATCCTGTTCATAGCCTTGGGAATATTGAACAGTCAATGGGGCAATATTTACGGGTTTTATGGTATTTATATCTTTTACCTAGTACTCTGGTTCTATGGCTTTATGGGTGCAATAAGCAACAAGGAACAATCGGTGCCCGTTCTCGGACCCTACTTTCAAAAATGGTTTACTTTTATACAATAAACAAATGACCACTGCTCCCCTATCGTTAGAACACCTCATAAGGCCTTCTAATATCAAGAATAAGAAAGCTCCCGTGCTTTTTATGCTGCACGGCTACGGTAGCAATGAAGACGATCTTTTCTCTTTTGCCGCTGAACTACCTTCTGCCTTATGTATTATTTCCTTACGCGCCCCTTATATCCTTCAACCTTATGGATATGCCTGGTATGCCATTAATTTAAAGGCCGAGCCTTTGCCCGTGATCGGTACCATTGGTGAGAAATAAAATTCAGTCATA
>JBARCC010000259.1:0-5849 GCA_049793635.1 Maribacter sp.
TAACAAGTCGACTTCGACACAATTTTAAGAAATAATTGGATTTACAAAAGGTTTAAATAAGAACAAAACGTGAAATAAAAACGCACCACAATCGAGTAGACGGGTCCGCCCCTAGTTAGGAACGGACTGCGCCTATCACACCACCGTGCGTACGGGTCTCGTACACGGCGGATCGTTATATCAGAACTTTATACTAAGGTAGTACGCCAGCATACTTTGATAACCTCTTTTGCTTAGGCGTTTTAAGTAATAGTAGTTCTAAGTATAGGACTTTGGGCTACTGCCCATCCTCCCATCCTTGTTCTACTCCAAGCGTATGCTTGTCCCTGTTTTATACCTAAACCTATGAGATTCTTGCGTTTGCGCTCTGGTTTCTTCCAATCGTGCCATATACAGTAACGTAGTCGATTACGTAGCCATTCATCCATCTTTTTAAGTTTGGTCTGTATGTTTCCTAATCGAAAATTGTTCAACCACCCTTTGTAGATGAGTTTTAGCCGTTGTAAGCTTTCTGCTAATGACAATGGCAGCGTTTTCTTGGTAAGATACCTGAGCTTGCGTTTAAGTGTTTGCCAAGCCTGTTCGCTTACTACTAACTGATAATGGCCCTTTACGCCTTTCTTATATACTGGCGTAAACCTATAACCCAATGTAAGCTTCCCCTAACTAGAACTGCTTAGTTTTCTAAAACTCCATTAATATCGCCCAATATGAACATTAAAATTATGCAGACAGCACGCATTCTCTAGTTATGACCGGCAACTAAATATTGGATGGGCTCAGGTAGAAATAAAATTACAAGGTATTTGCGAGGTAATAATTTAAATAAACATAAGATTAAATATCAAATGCGATTAATTGAAGACTCATATTATATAGTTGTGTTAAAATTTGTTAATTTTTAAAAAGTGAGCCTAAAGTGAGCCTTCGTGAAAATTAAAAAGGCTTCACATTGCTGCGAAGCCTTGATTTTACTAATGTGGGCCCTACTGGGTTCGAACCAGTGACCCCCTGCTTGTAAGGCAGGTGCTCTGAACCAGCTGAGCTAAGGGCCCCAAAAGGAGTGCAAATATAGAATAGTTTTACATTTCCCAAAAGAAAAATCAATAAAAAATCAAAGAACTTCCGCTACCACAAAATTACTTCCGCCCACGAAGATAAAATCCTTGTTTCCGGCATTTTTTTTGGCACGTGCCAATGCTTGGCGCACGGATTTATGCACTGTTCCGCTACGGTGTTTTTTCCCAAATACATCATGTACTTTTTTTGCGTCCAAACCTCTGTCAATTTTAGGTTTACAAAAATAATAACGCGCGTTTATTGGAAAGAGGGGAACTATTTCCTCTACATTTTTCTCTTTTACAAATCCGATTACGAAATGGAGGTTTTCAAATTCTTGCGCCTCGATTTGTTTGAGCACTACCGTCAATCCCTCCTTGTTGTGTGCCGTATCACATATAATGGTCGGGGCATCCCCAATTTGCTGCCATCGACCCATGAGTCCCGTATTTTGAACTACTTTCATGAGCCCATGCTCAATGTGATGCTTTTCAATCGTAAAACCGTTGAGCTGGGCAAGCACGGCAAGCACTCCTTTTACGTTCTTTTTCTGGTAGTTCCCTAGCAACCCAATCGCATACGCCGGATAAACCAAATCCTCTGCGAAAATAATAGGGGCCTTTACTGCTTCCGCTTTTTTCTTAAACACTACTGCGGTCTCCTCATTGAACTCACTGATGACCACGGGTATTGCTTCTTTTATGATGCCCGCCTTTTCGTAGGCAATCTCTGCCAAGGTGTTCCCCAATAAATCGGTATGGTCAAAACCGATATTCGTGATGAGGCTGACTTCTGGAACAATGATGTTCGTTGAATCCAATCGCCCGCCAAGACCTACTTCTATCACGGCGATATCTACCTTTTCAGTTTCAAAGAATGAAAACGCCATGCCCACGCTCATTTCAAAAAAAGAAAGTTTGTTCCCTTCGAAATAGGCTTTGTTGCGTTGAATAAAATCTATAACCCTTTTTTTCGCTATTTTTTGCCCATTGATGCGTATTCTCTCTCTAAAATCCTTCAAATGGGGCGAAGTATATAGGCCTACCGTATATCCCGCTTCCTGCAAAATGGAAGCAAGCATATGACTGCTAGAACCTTTTCCATTAGTCCCGGCGATATGAATAGTCTTGATTTTTTTATGAGGATGGTTTAAATGGGAGGAAAACGATAAAATACCATCTAGTTTGGAATTGAAAGCAACTCTCCCTTTAGTTTGATACATGGGAAGCTGAGCGAACATCCAATCCAGCGTTTCCCTGTAGGTCACTCTCCCAATTTAAAGTTTACCACCACAAAGCCCACTTGTTCACTGGGTGCGTTACCATCAAGGTTCCAGGTATGCATAAACGCAGTTTTCTTTGCAGGCTCCAATAAACAAGGGTTATTATTGGTTGTTCCCCTTACCCCTGGGGTCGCGCTGATAACCCTACCGTTTCTATCGACAATGATCTTTACGACCACTACCCCAGACTCATTGCATTCTTGTTGAACCTTCCCCTTGTTCACCAAAGACCGTCCGTTTAAGCCATACCCACCTGTGCCGCTTCCCGAGCCAGGACTTCCGTAATAACTTGTCGCATAGGGATCACCATCGGGCTGCCCTTTATCCCCTGCTTTTTTATCATCGCCTTCACCGCCCGATGCGGTGCCATCCGATTTATTGAGCCCCCCCATCATTTCATCGAGCCTTTTCTTCTTTGCGTCCTGTTCTTGTTTGGCCTTTTCCTCGGCATCCCGTTTTTGTTGCGCTATGCGAGCAGCTTCGGCCTTTACTTTCTTCTCAGCGTCTTCCGCTTTTTTCTTCGCCTGTTCCGCAGCATTCTCAGCCTTTTTCTTTGCTTCTTTGGCTTGTTGGATCTTAACGGCCTCTTCGTTCTCTTGGGTCAATACCTTTTCAGCCGGTGCCGCTTTTTCGGCAACTTCCTCGACCACTTCTTCCTGAGGTTCTTCAATAGCTTCCGCCACCTCTTGTTGGGTGGGTTCTACTGGCGGGGTATCCAAAGGTTCTGACCTAATTTTCTCCGTAGGCTGAATTTGGCCACTACCAAAGTCGGTGGTTCCAAAATTAACCGAGATCCCGTTTTCTTCCGGTGGGTCTGTGTAGGATAATCCGATATAAAATAAAATCAACAGCAGCGCACTTAGCAACAACGTTGTAAGTGTCAATGATTTTTTCTTGTGTCTCGTGTCTAAAAATGCCATTTAGTTTGGCCTTACCGCCAAAATCACCTTATAACTATTTCTATTCGCAATATCCATAACGTTCACAGCCTCTTTGATTGCGACGCTTTCCTCTGCTCTTAGAATAATGGTCGGGTTGTCTTGACCTTCAAGCGCTTTTCTTAGTTCAATTTCAATGTACTCTCCGTTGATCCGTTCGTCGTTGACGAAGTATTGTAAATTCTTATCGATGCTTACCGAAACATTCTGTGTATTCGTCGATTTGCCTTTAGCCTTCGGTAAGAGCAGATCCAACGCATTCGGCGAGTTGGCCGTTAGCATGAAAAATATCAATAACAGGAACACAATATCCGTCATGGACGACATGCTAAAGTCTGGACTGACTTTATTTCTTCCTTTTAACTTCATAATGGAAAATTAAAGAGGTTCGTTTAATAGATCGAGAAACTCGACCGCATTGGCCTCCATTTTATGAACCACCTTATCGGTACGGTTTACCAAGTGATTATATCCTACGTAAGCAATAATACCAACAATGAGTCCGGCTACCGTTGTGGTCATGGCCGTGTAAATACCGGAAGCCAATGAGCCCATTTCGGCCTGGCCACCACTACTTGCCATTTCATGAAACGCCAAAATCATTCCAATTACCGTTCCTAAGAATCCGATCATAGGTGCCGCCCCTGCCACGGTAGCCAATATACTTACGTTTTTCTCAAGTTTATACACCTCTAAAGTACCTGCATTCTCAATGGCCGTATTGATATCGTCCAAGGGTTTTCCAATTCTGGAGATGCCTTTTTCGGTCAACCTCGCAACTGGGGAATCTGTTTGGGCACATAAAATCTTCGCCGCTTCCAACCTTCCCGTGGTCACATGGTCACGTATTTGATTCATGAAATTCTTATCAATTTTTGATGCCGCATTTACGGCCAAAAGACGTTCAAAATAAATGTAAAGCGCAACACCCAACATGATAAAAAGCACTGAAATGATGATCACACTGCCCGTTCCCCCATTAAAGATTAAATCTATAACAGAAAGGGTCTTTTCTTCTGACATCACTTCACCGCTCTTTTCGAGAGCCAAATCCTGGAATAATAACATAGTGGTTTTAAGTATTGAATTTGCCTTTATAACGGTGATTTGTGGATTAAATTATCCGTGAAGAACAAAATCTCTTAATAAAACGAAAACTCCTGCACCACTAATAAAACCAATGAAAGCCAACCAGGTTATTTTCTTTAAATACCAGAAAAAATCGATTTTCTCCATCCCCATGGCAACGACTCCTGCCGCCGAACCGATAATCAACATACTACCCCCAGTACCCGCCGAATACGCGATGAAATGCCATAAAGGACTATCCAAAACCTGCCCGAACATTCCCATACTGGCAGCCACCAAAGGCACATTATCAATAACGGCAGAACCCACTCCAAATAGTAGCACCACCAAATCGGTATTCGGAATGGCCTCGTTCAAACTTTCGGCGTAATGAAAAAGCATTCCTAACGATTCCAATGCCGCTACGGCCAAGAGTATCCCTAAGAAAAACAGGATACTGGGCAATTCGATTTTGGAAAGCGAACTGTGAACCGGACTGTGATGCCCACCTTCTTCATGCTCTCCCCCATCGATGGTAGTAATACTGAACTTTTTGTTGCTGTAAATTTCTGCAAATGTGGCCACTACCGCCAACGAAAGCATCATACCTACATACGGGGGCAAATGGGTAATGGTTTTAAAGAAGGGAACGAAAACAATTGCACCCAAGCCCAAATACAGCATAACGGAACCATATCTTGATTTTGGACCTTCATCTTCGAAACTACCCTCAATTTTTCCCTTGAAAGCCTTATTGTTGCTCGCTATAAACGTGGGCACCACCATACAAACGATGGAGGGAAGTAAAACGTGGATGACCAATTGCCCTGCCGTCACTTTATTTGCGATCCAAAGCATGGTGGTCGTAACATCACCTATAGGCGACCAGGCACCACCGGCATTCGCCGTAATAATGATCATCCCGGCAAACCAAAGCCTGGTCGTTCTATCGCTAATCACCTTTTGTAAAATGGTAATCAATACAATCGTTGCGGTCAGGTTATCGATGATGGCAGAGAGCACAAATGCCAATATGGCAAACAACCACAATAGTTTCTTTTTACTACGCGTTCTTATGTATCCTTTAATGGTTGCAAAACCATCAAAATAATCTATAATTTCAACGATGGTCATTGCTCCTAGCAAGAACACCAGAATTTCGGCCGTCTTACCCAGATGGTGCAATAAGATTTCATCGAGATGTGTGGGCTCCAACTCTTGAAGTACCGTATTTACCTCAAAAACATCCATATGACTCAACGCTATTATCGCCCACAAAATGGCCATCATAGCCAAGGCGGGTATCAGCTTGTCGATTTTAAGGTTATGTTCTAAAGTAATCGCCAGGTATCCGGCAAGAAAAACGATGATGATGATAGTTTCCATTCTAGTTGGTTTTTTATAATGACTACTGCTAAAGTGTCAAATATAGGTTCTAATTACAAAAATTGAAATTATCTAAAGATATTTAAAATAGTCTTTGATTTACTACTGTTTTGATA
>JBARCC010000260.1:0-6111 GCA_049793635.1 Maribacter sp.
GTTTGGCGATGCGAAATGGGGATTTGTACGTGGCCCAAGTGGGAAGTTTGTGGAAATATCCCGCTATTGAGAAAAACCTCTCTGGTACACCTAAAAAAGAACTGGTATATGACGATTACCCCACGGAGTTTCACCATGGATGGAAATACATCGCTTTCGGCCCGGACGATAAATTATACGTTCCCGTTGGGGCACCCTGTAATATTTGCGATAGCACCAGTGTAGACGAGCGTTTTTCTACCATTACCAGAATGGACCCCGATGGTAGTAACCGCGAGATCTATGCAAAAGGTGTCCGCAATTCAGTGGGTTTTACGTGGCACCCAGAAACAGGGGATATGTGGTTTACCGATAACGGTAGGGATATGTTGGGAGATGATACACCGCCTTGCGAAATAAATCATGTTACCCAAGCCGGTCAGCATTTCGGTTATCCCTTTTGCCATGGAGGAACGGTAGCGGACCCAGAATTTGGGGATAAATACCCATGTTCGGAATTTACACCACCGGCATTACAATTGGGCGCTCATGTTGCCCCTTTGGCCATTAAATTTTATACTGGCACGATGTTTCCCCCTTCGTATCAAGGCAAGGCCTTCATCGCCGAGCACGGTTCATGGAACAGAAGTAAAAAAGTGGGCTATCGGATTATCATGGCCGACGTTAAGGATGGGGAAATCGTGGGCAATCAACCCTTTATAGAGGGGTGGTTAAATGATAGCACTCAAGAGGCATCGGGCAGACCCGTAGATATATTATGGCTAAAAGATGGCTCCATGTTGATTTCCGATGATTACGGTGATGCGATTTACAGGGTATCCTACAGCGATACTGCGGTTGCTAGTATTGAATAAGATTGAAAATGGAATTTTGGTATAAAGGCAGCTTTTAAGAGCTGCTTTTATGTTATATAAGGTTCTGAACCATGCGCTGAATGTATTTAATAATGCTATATTTAATGACGGCAAGAATATAGTATCATGAATAATTCCAATCGACGAAGACATTTTTTAAAGCAAACCGGTGTCGCTGGTGTAGCTTCCTTTTTGCCTTTATCTCTTTTCGCATCAAGTCCAAATTTAAAGATGGGCCTTCAGCTCTTTACGATTCGCGATGCAATGGCTAAAAATCCCATCGACAGTCTAAAATATGCACGAAATCTCGGATATCAAGATGGAGAAATCTACGGGTATGACGGTGACAACGACCTGTATTATGGGATGAAATCAACCGAATTTAAAACTGTTCTCGAAGACGTGGACTTTAGTATTTCTAGTGGGCATTATGACTTCTCTAGCCGATTTTCCGTATCAAATGCAGAACTTATGCGTTATGTAGACCAATGTATTCATGGGTCGATACGTATTGGGAGTTCCTATATCACTTGGCCATGGTTGGCACCCGAATTTAGAACGATGGATAATTTTAAGCGGCTTGCAGAAAAGTTGAATACCATTGGGGAACGCGTTACCGATGCGGGCCTGGGATTTGCCTATCACAATCATGATTTCGAATTTGTTGACCATGATGGACAAATAGGATATGATCTAATTGTATCAGAAACAGATCCGAAACTGGTAAAGCTTCAGATGGACATGTATTGGGTTGCACATTCCTCAAAAAAGAGTCCGGCTGAACTCATTGCGGCCAATCCGGGCAGGTATGTGATGTGGCATATCAAGGATATGGATAAAGTGACCCGCGATTATTCAGAAATGGGGAATGGCTCCATTGATTATGTTCAACTACTTTCAGCCATAGATAAACACGATGTACAGTACTATTACATTGAACAAGGGGGTAATTTTGCGGAAAATTCACTTGAGAGCATAGCCACAAGTGCCCAGTACTTTAAAAAGAATCTTCAACACTATTTGTAGTTATGCAGTATCCCGATAAAGTGTATTTAAATGGAAACATAGTGGCACATGAAGAAGCAAAAATCTCCGTATTTGACCGTGGGTTTATTTTTGGCGACGGACTTTATGAATTGATGGTGCAAATAGGGGGTAGGTTCTTCTATGAAAAAGCACATGTAGACCGTTTGCAAAATGGCTTGGATCAAATCAATATCACATTTGATTTAAGTATGCTACCTACCGAAATCGAAAGGTTATTAAAAGCCGTACAGCTTAATGGAAAAGACTGTTTACTTTACATACAGATAACGCGTGGGGTTGCTCACGGCAACATTCCTTTCCAAAAAATGTAGAACCTACGGTGATGATGTACGCCATTCCTAAAGTGTTACCGGACATAAATACCATACATGCCAACGTAATTACTGCCAATGATTTCAGATGGACTCGATGCGATATTAAAATGACGTCACTTTTGGGCAATGTGATGCTGAATGAATTTGCGCAGGAAAATGAATGTTTTGAAACCGTACTCTTAAGAAATGGGGTAGTTACGGAAGCATCTCACTGCAATGTCTTTTTTGTAAAAGAAAAGGTGGTGTATACCCATCCAGCGAATGAATTTATTTTGGACGGCATTACAAGGCAGATCGTTATTGAACTTTGCGAAGAACTCCGCATAGAATTAAGAGAGGAACCCGTGATGGAGCATCAGTTGTATACTATGGATGAAGCATTTTTAGCAGGTACCAGTACACAAATTGCATCTATCCAACAGATAAACCACCATTTGTATTATACCGGCACTTGTGCCGGCGAGGTTACCACGAAATTGCAAGAAGCATTTCTAGCCTTAAAGCAACATCAAATTCGACTATCCCTTAACGATTAAGCGCCTCTATTTTCTTTATCACTGCATCGGCCTCGGCAGCCTTGTCATCGCTTTTGGACCTGTTTTGTGTAGAAAGTTCAAAAGATTCCTTCATTAATTTCTCGTATTGCGCTTGCAACTTTTCCTTTTCTGTTTTCTTCTTAAATAATCCGAACATTTTTTATGTTCAAGATACTACATGATTTACCGTTAGGGTACTATTTTAACACATAACTAATAAATGGCGTGTTTAAATTGATTTTGAAAGGGTGGTTGTTCATAGGCCTGCCCGATAATTGCAGTTTTAGAGAATTTTGGAAGACCAATTGCCAACAGATATCTTCCTTAATTTCTAAAAACCCAACAATATCTTTGTGAAAACTCTTAAATAATTAGCTAAAACACTAATATTCAAAGATAAACGAAATAAAAGGCCATTAAACGAATTAATGGCATCACCTTTGCCACATATTTAATATTATAAATTTAATTACATTACAATGGGTAAAGGAACAGTAAAGTTTTTCAACGACACAAAAGGATTTGGTTTCATCACTGAAGAAGGAGTTGAAAAAGACCACTTTGTACACATTTCAGGATTAATCGACGAAATTCGCGAAGGCGATGAAGTTGAATTCGATCTACAAGAAGGTAACAAAGGATTAAACGCAGTGAACGTAAAAGTTATTTAAGTATACATACCTTCTAGTTTAATGAAAGCCCTTCCATCGTGAAGGGCTTTTTTATTGCTGATTTTCAAATAACAGTCTTAAATAATAGTGTAATTTTGCAGCCGCAAAAAACTGCTTATGAAACGTATTAACGAATACAAAAAACTCTTCGGGGTTGAAAAGGAAATCGAACTAAAGACCCTGAAATCTACCTATCGTAATCTGGTCAAGGAATGGCACCCCGATAAGTTTCAGGAAGGGGATGAAAAGCGTGAAGAAGCTGAGGTACAAAGCCGCCGCATTATAGACGGGTATCATTTCTTAGTGAGTATTGCCCCAGAAACCATCGCTGCGAATAAAGAGGGGTATCTTGAGACCATAAACAACTCCGGGATTGCTGATTTTCAGCATAATGGTTTGGTGCTGGAAATTACATTCCTGGATGGAGCAACCTATGAATATTTTGGGGTGACCAAACCCATTTTTCAAAAAATGGTCAATTCAAACAAATTGAATCGTTTTGCAAAGCGCGCCATTTATCCCAACTATCTTTATAGAAAATCTAAAAAAGATTTACAGGAGGCGTAGTGTCCTTTTGTATCTCACCTATCAGTCTCCTTAAGGGCATCGCATGAAGAATCAACAGGAAATTTTATCAAAATTGAAAATTGATACGTTGAACCCTATGCAAAAAGAGGCGATCGCTAAAATTCCGCTGACATCGAATACGATCTTGTTGTCTCCTACAGGTACCGGAAAAACAGTTGCTTTTCTCTTGCCCTTGGTGGATAGTCTGGACCCTGAGAGTGCAGAAGTACAAGCATTGATCTTAGTACCTTCGCGCGAACTGGCCATTCAAATAGAACAAGTGGTGCGCGATATGGGCACAGGCTTTAAAGTAAATGCAATATATGGGGGCCGGCCCATGTCTAAGGACAAGATTGAACTAAAGCATACGCCCGCCATTTTAATAGGGACGCCAGGTCGCATATTGGACCATTTTATGGCCGACCGTTTTTCAAAAGAATACATCACCACCTTGATACTGGATGAGTTCGATAAATCATTGGAGGTCGGTTTTGAAGCGGAAATGACCGATATTCTAAATGAACTGCCCAACCTTAATACACGCATTCTGACTTCGGCAACGGAGGGAATCAAAATTCCGAAGTTCGTGGGAATGGTGGATCCTGTCCGTATCGATTACTTGGCGGAAGCGGTGCCTGCACAACTTTCCATTAAAACCGTTATCTCCCAAGATAAGGATAAGCGCAATACGCTGGTAGCATTACTGAAGTTCATCGGTAATGCACCGGGAATCATTTTTTGTAACTACAAAGATAGTATTGAGGAGGTTAGTCAATTTTTGGATAAAAACAACATAGCGCATGGTTGCTTTTCCGGCGATTTGGAGCAAAGGGAGCGAGAACGGGC
Source organism: Maribacter sp. (assembly GCA_049793635.1). Taxonomy (GTDB): domain Bacteria; phylum Bacteroidota; class Bacteroidia; order Flavobacteriales; family Flavobacteriaceae; genus Maribacter. Next base: position 4,836 of record JBARCC010000260.1, read on the forward strand.
GCTCATCACCTTTCGAAACGGAAGCAGTATGATTTTACTGGCCACCGACTTGGCAGCCCGAGGTATCGACATCCCCGAACTATCGTTTATCATACATTTCGAATTACCCCATAGTGTAGCCGAGTTTACCCATAGAAACGGAAGAACCGCCCGCGTTAATGCCGCCGGTACGGCCTATGTCCTAAGATGGGAGAAGGAAGCCTTACCCGATTTCATTCCAAAATCCGGTGCCCTTGATATTCGTCAGCAGCAGAAGCTTGAAAAACCCTACTGGGAAACCCTTTTTATTTCCGGGGGCCGGAAAGATAAGATTTCGAAAGGCGACATCGCTGGTCTGTTCTTCAAACAGGGCAATTTAAAAAAGGAGCAATTAGGTACCATCGAACTTAAGCAAGATTGTGCTTTCGTGGCCGTGCCCCATGCGCTCGCTAAGCGTTTGGCTGCTTCACTGAACAATTCGAAATTAAAACGGAAGAAGGTTCGCATTACCATACTTTAAAAAGAGTTCTTAATTTTACCCCTTGAACGATTGCATAATGAAGGATAAACAGTACGAAAAGGATTCTGAAATCTCATTATCGGAGATCGACGACTGTATTTCCCTATTGAATAAACTGGTAAACGATACCAATCAAATCTTCGAGATACCGGAAGAAAAAAGAATTGCCCTTATAAAAGCGGCCGGACAACTGTCAAGACCGAACAAAAAAGAATTTGCACAACGGGTAAAAGATGCCAAACGAAACGCAAAACGCAAGCAGGCGGTGCGCGACAAACATGCCCGCAAAGAGACCGGTATCCGAAGCGCCCGTGAAGCCCATGTGTTCGTCGCTCCAAAATTGCTGGCTGCCGCCGAATTAGAAAATAAGGAACAATTCGAACTTGAAACACCCCGAAACTGCTATGTGTGCAAGGTAGAGTTTACCAAGTTGCATCATTTTTATGACACGATGTGCACGGATTGTGGGGATTTTAATTATGCGAAACGGTTTCAAAATGCCAATGTCAAAGGCCAGGTAGCGGTAATCACTGGATCTCGTCTAAAGATTGGGTATCACATTAGCCTCATGTTGTTAAGGGGCGGGGCTAAAGTGATTGCAACGACCCGCTTTCCGGTAGACGCTGCCCTTCGTTTCTCTAAAGAGGAAGACTTCACGGAGTGGGGGCATCGGTTACAAATCCATGGGTTGGATCTTCGACATATTCCAAGTGTTGAAATCTTCTGCAATTTTGTACAGCAACAGTATGACAGGTTGGATATCCTTATAAATAATGC
>JBARCC010000261.1:0-4497 GCA_049793635.1 Maribacter sp.
GTGAATAGCGCGTTCGAAGCTTTACCCGCAGGAACCGTTGAATCATTGTTGAAGCCAGAAAGTAAGTCGACGTTAACAGGAATTTTAACCTACCACGTGGTAGCCGGAAAATACATGGCAGCCGATGTGGTAAACGCGATTGAAGGAAACAACGGGGCGTTTCCGGTAAAAACAGTACAAGGAGGAACCATTATTTTAACCCTCTCGGGTGATAAGGTAATGTTGCAGGACGAAAAAGGAAACATGGCTACAGTAGCAATCGCCGACGTTGCAGCAAGTAATGGCGTTATACACGCTATCGATGCAGTAGTGATGCCGAAGTAAGACAAGACATTCACTATCAAGTATTAAAAAATCCCGTCCATTTGATGAACGGGATTTTTTATTGTCTTAACCTTTTAAGGTTTGGAAGTACCTTCTATATCCGACTTATCCCTTCTTAGTTGGCGTTGAATTTTTCTAATGGCCGACTCTATGGACTTTTCCGGTTCTATAATATTGTACTCGCCCCAAAAATTAGGATCTGCGAAACCGATGGCTTCATCGCTAAGGATAATCGATGATCGCATGCGGTCTTTATTTTTAGGCAGCAAATTGCTAGCGTTCTTTTCCCAATCGGTAATGGCCATTTCACAATTCATGGTATATACGGAATTGAACAAGCGCTTATCCCAATTGATCTTGAATTCCAAAAGTACGTTGCTATAACCGTAATACCACTTGCCATCTTTTTCCCGATAATCTACCCGATAAGAAACTTCTGTAGGCCAGACTTCGGCGTTTCTAGGCTTTTTACGTACGAACATGCTTGACGCCAAATCTCGGTCTGTAATATTCAAGGAATAGATGGCGCTGGTTAAAATTTTATTTTCTGCGTCGATATACAGTTTACCTTCATACAAAGGGTCTAAAATATCGGTCTTTTGGCTAAAATTGACCACATAGATGAGCTGGTTGTTCACCCTTGTGGAAGAATCGAATGAAAAATCGTAATATCCTATGGTTTCCGAGGTAAAAATATAATCGGGATATTTCACCATATCGACGAACAAGGTATTGAAAGGACCTCCCTGTAATTTGAGCGCCACGGTATCCAACTTAGCATAATCCGTACTTTTTCTTGCTTTGTAGAGTTCTAAGGCATCCACCCTATTAGAAGAGTAGGGCGTTTTATAGATATTTACTACGGCTTCCGACAAGCTTACATTGGTCTTTCGTTTCTTGATGGTCTCCCTATAGAACGCGGTCATTACCGTAGACTCGTTCAAGTAGTTTTCACCGCGTTTGTCCAAGGTTTCCCGAACCAAGGCCTCGGCGTTGTTCGGAACGGATAACTTTACCTCAGAAAGTTCGACGACATATTCATCCATGAAAATGGAGTTGTCCTCTTTTTGTAGGTCTGCAATCGACAGGGTCTTGGTTTTATACCCCAAAAAAGCGATCACCAAATTCCCCTCTTTAAGTTCCAACGGTACTTTAAGCGAGTATTTCCCTTCGGAGTTGGTAATGGTGCTCACATTACTATTCTCAACGGTTAATGTTGCAAAAACCAAGGGTTTTTTTGAATTTGAATCCATGACCTCACCATTGTATTGAGTGAAATTCTCGTTTTGTGACCACACCACGGTGGTCGCGCAGGTGAAGAACAGAAAAAGAAGTCCTGCGAATAGCTTAGGTGTTGTGAATTTTATATTTTTCATAGCATCGAATTTTGTATTTAAGGTACTAATTTTTAACGGATTGAGAAAATTTTATTGGTTTATTTATGATTATCGAAGGTTTTGGAGGACGTGCTTACCAATCTATTGATTTCGCTCAATTCTTCTTGGGTGAGGTTTCTCCATTCACCAACAGGTATATCCAAATGAACGTTCATGATACGGATACGCCTTAGCTTTAGAACACGATAGTCCAAATATTCGCACATTCGCCGTATTTGCCGGTTCAGCCCTTGGGTAAGAATAATTCGAAACTGATTGGTACTTACATCGTATACTTCACATTCCCTAGTCACCGTGTCCAAGATTGGGATGCCTTTGCGCATGCTGTTTAGAAACTTGGTGGTTATAGGTTTGTCAACGGTTACCAAATACTCCTTCTCATGATTGTTTCTCGCACGTAGTATTTTGTTTACAATATCGCCGTCATCGGTCAAAAAAATAAGGCCCTCACTGGGTTTATCAAGCCGGCCAATAGGAAAAATTCGGGTGGGATAGTTTATGAAATCGATGATATTGTCTTTTTCAACGCCGGTATCGGTGGTACAAACGATGCCCACCGGTTTGTTAAAAGCCAAATAGACCGCTTTTTTGTTCGCATCCTTAATCTGTTTTCCATCCACCTTAACTATATCTCCTTCCGATATTTTAGTACCCATTTCTGGAACTTCCCCGTTTATGGTTACCCGACCCTGTTCGATAAGCTTATCCGCGGCCCTACGGGAACAATAGCCAGCTTCACTAAGAAATTTGTTAATGCGTGTTTTTTGGTTTTCTTGTTGCATGGTATCGTAAACTGTTTTGTAAAAGAAATAAAATCAACGTCGCGCTAATTCTTGTGCATAGAGTTCCCGTCCAAGTTCGGCCAAAAAGGGAATTCCAATTTCGTCGTATTCATAGGTATCATCATTGAAAATTCCGTTTTGGTTGACCAGAATGGTCGCGGTCAATAAAAAATCGATATTATTTTTCGTATCCTTGATATAGGCACAATCGGTCAACGTCCCATAGGCGAAGCCCACTTTATTGTAGATTTCGATGTGCTCTGGAATCCGTTCTTTAGTATCCCCATACAAGAAAAACTTACAGTATCCGTCATAATAGGTCGTTTCATCATAGCCTACCTTTCTAGGTACGGTGCGCATGGCATCCAACAACACCGTTCGGTCCGCATCACTTAAATTGAACCGTTCCTCATTGTTAAAGGAATTTGGAAAAATGACCCTTTTCAATAGGGCATGCTGGGCCGAAATGGGATAGTAATTTTTAAGGCTGAAGTCAAAAGGCTTGTCGATACGTATGTCGTCATCGTAATATCCTTTTCCTTTTTTTACTTGGGATAAGGATAAGGCCTTTGGGGAGGAATTTAAACTGGGCAAGGATACCCCGGTGGTGGAGTCGTTCAGATAGATGATCAGGGGTTTGGTGTTCAAGTCTTCGGAATGATGGCCCAAACGATGTGAGATGCGTACTGGCCGTATTCCCTTTTGGCGTAAGGACGCATTGATGTAATCTTGCCCTAAAAGCTCGATCAAGCGGTTGTTCGCCAAATTATCGCTCACGGCAAAAATTTTAGAGACATCTTCTAAAAACGTACTTTCAATAGTGTCCCCTTCAATATAATAGCGTGAGTTCACGTTCAGCGTATCGGTTTGATGAAGTCGCTCTAGCGCGAGCACCGCAGTAGGAAATTTTACTGTGCTCGCAGGATAAAAATACGCGCTATCGTTTACTTGAAACTCATAGTCGGTAAAAATAATGCTATCGTTCCTTCGGTCTATCCGAGAATATTTAATTTGAACCTGATAGCGGTCTACACTATCCATAACCCTTCTGATATTCTTGTTTTCAGAGGACAACGCCTCCTGTAAAGGATGTGGCGTACTCTTTTTCTCCGAGCAGGAGACAACAAAGATCAAGCTTGTTAAAATTAGTTTTACGTTCATGCTTCTATTTCTAGATTACACCATTGTACACTTCTCCCCGATGGGGCTTCAATAGATCTCTAATAGCGATCATCTCTTTTTCCTCGACCACCATAAAGGCAGTGCTGTGTAGCTCATTTATCTCCTGAAATCCTGTAATGTCGAGCAACGTTTTTTCCGCAACAATGAATTCCTTCAAATGTTTTACGTGATGTTCTGCGGTCTTTTGTGCTGCAGGGCCTCTAAAGTCCCATATCAATTTTATTTTTCGTTTCAAAAAATCGTTTTTAATTAGATCGATAGGTGAGTTGTAAAATTACCTAAAAATCGCCACTTGTCCTTTTATTAAGCCGATATTAGGAAAGCATGGGCCTTCTTATCATCGAAATGAAATACCGATGCATGCCCTACGGCTTAAAATTGTGTTAAGGAAATACGGTATAGCGTTGCACACGAAACGGTAATTGCTATTTTTACCCCATGCTTATCAACACCTCAACATTTAAAACGCCAAAAGGATATGTTCTTTCAGGGATACTTTCCGTGTTCCTCTTCTGTACCTCATGTTCTGAATTTTTTAAGAAAGAAACAAAAAAAAATCCTATTGCAAGGGTCGGTACTTCCTATTTATATGAGGAAGATTTAACCCCTTTGATCACGGACAATATGACCGAGGGCGATAGTGCCTCGTTTGCCGCGAACTATATCAATAATTGGGCTTCTAAACAATTATTGCTCTCAAAGGCCAAAATAAACCTTTCGGAAGAAAAATTATCGGCGTTCAACGCGCTTGTGGAGGATTACCGTGCCGACTTGTACACCAGGGCCTATAAAGAAGCCCTGGTCTCCCAAGC
>JBARCC010000262.1:0-5090 GCA_049793635.1 Maribacter sp.
CAGCTGATCCGGTTTCTGGTACAACCGGACGAACTGGAAATTCAATATGAAATCCTACGCTTTTTATCAGAGGATAAAGATGATAAACACGCCTACATTTCAAAAAATTTGAGCCATTTGGAGTTGCACCTATCGGAAATGTATGGCCTTGACTGTTCGGCATTGAGAAAGCAATCGGTATTCGACGCCATGGAATTGGCCATAAAACAGTTCGACCTTTCGCCAGATTCGGACGCACACCTCTCCGCATTGATGGATATGGTGTTCGATGTCGAACAAAAACAAGGTGCAGACCTACAATCTTTTTTGAGCTACTGGGACAAAAAGGGACATTTGGCCAGCATTAGTTCGCCAGAAAACATCGAGTCTGTACAAATCATGACCATTCATAAATCAAAGGGATTGGAATTTCCAATAGTACTTTTTCCTTTTGCCAACAGCTATATTTACGAGGAAATTGATCCAAAGTTATGGTTGCCTTTAGAAAAGGAGGCCTTCTCCGGGTTTGATGAGCTTTTGATCAATAAAAAACAAGAGGTGCAGGAATATGGTGAGATCGCTTCGGCACTCTATGCGATCGACCATCAAAAACTACAACTCGATGCATTTAATTTGCTTTACGTGGCGTTGACAAGGGCAATTTCTGGCTTATTCATCATAAGCGCCTACCCAGGCGATAAAAATGAAGATGATCCTAAATATTATGCCTCCCTTTTCATGCGGTTCTTAAAATTGGCCGGGCATTGGGAAGAAAATAAGTACACCTATGAATTTGGTCGATTTACGGCACCCATGGGCCTCCGCTCAACGACTACCTTACACCAAGATATACCCTATATGTATACGAACAAAAATAGACCCGATTTTAAGATTGTAGCCAATACGGGCTTACTTTGGGATGAAGGTTTGGATGTTGCCCTGCATCAAGGCAATATCATTCATGATATTCTAGGCATGGTCTACACGCCCATGGACCTTGAACGTGCGGTACAGATTGCCACACAAAAAGGAATGATCAAAGAAAGTGATCAGGAAACATTGAAAGAAATGATTAAAAAAGTTCTTTTTCATCCTGAATTGATTCAATTTTACCAAACGGATGTGGAAGTTTTCAACGAACGTGACCTTTTATTGGACGATGGTAACATTCAAAGGCCCGATAGGGTGACCTTAAAGCATGATCAAATCACCATCATCGATTATAAAACAGGGGAACGAAATCCCAAATACAGAAACCAAGTAAATAGGTATGCGGAGATTTATTCCGAAATGGGATACAACATAGCACAAAAAATCATTGTGTATATTAATGATAAAATAGAAGTAGAATATATATAAGCAATTCATGTACGGAAAACTAAAAGAACATTTAGAAAAAGAGATCGAAGAGATAAAGAATGATGGTCTTTTCAAGGAAGAACGCATTATCGTAACGCCACAAGATGCGGTCATCAAGATAAATACGGGGCAGGAAGTCATCAATTTTTGTTCGAACAATTACCTTGGTCTTTCCTCCCACCCAGCGGTGGTGCAGGCCGCAAAAGATACGTTGGATTCACACGGTTTCGGTATGTCATCGGTACGTTTTATTTGTGGCACCCAAGACATCCATAAAGAACTTGAAAAAAAGATAGCGCATTTCTATGGTACGGAAGACACCATATTATATGCAGCTGCCTTTGATGCCAACGGTGGCGTTTTCGAACCCCTACTGGGCCCAGAAGATGCCATTATCTCCGACGCGCTCAATCACGCCTCTATCATTGACGGCGTACGCCTCTGTAAAGCCAAACGCTATAGGTATGCAAATAGTGATGTGAACGACCTGGAAGTTCAATTGAAAAAAGCCAACGCGGAGGGAGCACGTTTTAAGATCATTGTAACCGATGGTGTTTTTTCCATGGATGGTATTGTTGCCCCCTTGGATAAAATCTGTGATTTGGCGGATACCTACGACGCCTTGGTCATGATCGATGAATGCCACGCCACAGGTTTCATCGGAAAAAAAGGTAAAGGCACGTTAGAGGAAAAAGGAGTGATGGACAGAATTGACATCATCACCGGTACATTGGGTAAAGCGCTTGGTGGGGCCATGGGCGGTTACACTACCGGTAAAAAAGAAATCATATCAATACTTCGCCAACGTTCGAGACCCTACTTATTTTCAAACTCTTTGGCGCCGGCCATTGTAGGAGCTTCCATCAAGGTTTTCGAATTGCTCGAAAAAGACACTTCATTGCGGGATACCCTTGAAGAAAACACGGCCTACTTCAAAAAAGGAATCGTAGCCGCGGGGTTTGATATCGTAGATGGTGATTCGGCCATTGTGCCGGTGATGCTATACGATGCCAAACTATCGCAAGAAATGGCGAATAGACTGTTGAAAAAAGGCATTTATGTGATAGGTTTCTTCTATCCCGTGGTTCCTAAAGGGAAAGCAAGAATACGGGTACAACTCTCGGCAGCACACACTAAAGAGCATTTAGATAGGGCCATAAAGGCATTTACGGAAGTAGGCAAAGAACTTGGAATCGTTTAATTGCACCTTTTAAACTATTAAATGCGTTAAAAAAACAGGAAATTGATTTTGTTAATAATATTTAACAAGTTACATTTGCAGCTAATAAACACTTAAACTTAAAAATTTGAACATGAAACATCTTAGCAAATTATTGGTTGTTGCCCTACTTGTTGTAGGAATCAACAACATACAAGCGCAAGACGAGAATAATCCTTGGCAAGTACAGTTCGGGATTAATGCCATTGATACCTATCCTGCCAACGCAAGCCAACTTTCAGAGGCTCTTGGTCAGACTAGTTCTTTTGGTAATGAATTCTTCAATGCTAACGACCACTGGAACATTTTACCTTCTATTTCCTTTATAGGGGTTTCAAAAAGTGTGGGTGATGGCTTTTCTGTAGGCGCAAGAGGTTCGCTTAACAAAATTAGCAAATTAGGCGATGTATCGGTTGATGACCTTTCTCACTATGCTATAGATGGTACGATTAAATATAACTTCATAAAAAGAACTTCGGTTATCGATCCTTTCCTAGAAGTAGGTGGTGGTTATACTTGGGTTGACGAAATTGGTGCTGGAACGGTTAATGGAGGTCTTGGACTTAACATTTGGTTCTCAGAAAACATTGGTCTTACACTACAGTCGACCTACAAACATGCGTTCGAAGATTATGGCGTTACCCATTTACAACATTTAGCAGGTATCTCCGTTAAATTTGGTGGAACCGATACTGATGGTGATGGAATTTACGACAAAGACGATGCTTGTCCAGAAGTTGCTGGTCTTGAGGCTTTCAACGGATGTCCTGATACTGATGGCGATGGAATCGAAGACAGTAAGGATGATTGTCCTAACGAGGCTGGTTCTAAAGAAATGAACGGATGTCCTGATGCTGATGGCGATGGTGTTGCCGATAAAGATGATGCTTGTCCTAACGAGGCTGGTCTTCCTGCTTTAGCTGGTTGTCCTGATGCTGACGGTGACGGTGTTGCCGATAAAGATGACGATTGTCCTAACGAAGCAGGTCCTGCTGAGAACAAAGGTTGTCCTTGGCCAGATTCTGATGGCGATGGTGTACTTGACAAAGATGATCAATGTCCAGAAGTTGCTGGTACTGTAGCTAACCAAGGTTGTCCTGAAGTTACCGAAGAAGTACAAAAGCAATTGAACGATTATGCTAGAACCATCTTGTTCGACACAGGCAAATCTTCAATAAAAGCGGAATCCACTTCAGTAATGGTAGACATTATTACTATCCTTAAAGAATATCCTAACGCTAAATTTACCGTAGAAGGACATACTGATAGTGTAGGTAGCGAAAAATTGAACCAGAGCTTATCTGAGTCAAGAGCGCTTTCTGTAAAAGAATTCTTAGTTGACAAAGGTATCGAGGAATTCAGATTATCAGCAGTTGGTTATGGTGAGTCTAAGCCAATAGCTACCAATAACACAAGAACTGGTAGAACTCAAAACAGAAGGGTAGAAATTAACTTAGTAAAATAAGTTTAACAAACCTTAAGTGTTTTTAATACATAAAAGCTCTGTTCCGACTATTCGGAACGGAGCTTTTTTATTTTTACGATATGCAAAGTTTCATTGAAGATGTCGTCCAAGACGTATTGGCGAAAAATAGGGATACGAACCAACTTATCTTCGTACTCCCCAGTAAACGTGCCGGTATTTTTTTAAAGAAAATAGTATCAAAGAAAACCAAAGGCCCCCTTATTGCCCCAGAAATTTACAGTATCGAAGAATTTGTAGAGCGTATTTCGGGCATAGCCACGGCAAGCACTACTACACAGCTCTTCGAACTTTACAATGCCTATTTGGCTGTCGGGGATTATGAAAAGGAACCGTTCGATTCGTATTTAAAGTGGGGACAAGTCTTGCTACAGGATTTTAATGAAATCGATCGTTACCTGGTAAATGCTACATCACTTTATCAAAATGTTGCGGCAATACAGGAGGTCAACCACTGGTCTCTTCATCCAGAGCGTTCCGAACTCATAGAGAACTACCTTCACTTTTGGAAACATCTTGAAGAAATATATACCGTCTTTAATACCCATCTACTTAAACAGGGATTAGGCCATCAAGGAGCGGTATACAAAATCGCTATCGCAAGGTTGCCCGAGTACATTACAAGCAACCACAAAAAACATGTTTTTCTAGGATTCAACGCCCTTAATACGGCAGAAAGCACCTTAATCCAGACCCTTTTGGAACAAACCGAATCTGATATTTATTGGGATATTGACCCCTATTTCTTAGAGGATGACATTCACGATGCGGGCTTCTTTATTCGACAATATCAAAAAACCTGGCCCATTTTGAAGGGGAAAACCCTGAATGGGACATCTTCCCATTATCTATCACACAAAAAGATTACCATAGCAGGAATTCCAAAAAATGTTTCCCAGATGAACTATGTCGGACATCTACTGAATACCCTGCAGATAAACGATGGGAACGAATTACAGAATGCTGCCATTGTACTGGGAAACGAGACCCTTCTTAACCCATTATTAAATGCCATCCCTGAACAGATAAAGACCACGAACATTACCATGG
>JBARCC010000263.1:0-2470 GCA_049793635.1 Maribacter sp.
CCGTTGGACTTACAGAGTCCGGCCGATGGTAGTAACCGCATTTTCGTAGCGGAACAAGGCGGGGTAATCAAGGTTTTTGAGAATACCGCCTCCGTGGCCGAGACTTCCATTTTTTTAGATATTTCAAACACGGTTGCGAGTACAGGCGAACTAGGCCTATTGGGCTTTACCTTTCATCCAGACTACGCTACCAACGGCTTTGTGTATGTAATGTACACGCCAAGAGCATCCCTTTCCGTACTATCCCGTTTTACGGTTTCACAAACGGATGACAACGCCATAAATGCAGCAAGTGAAGCCGTCTTGTTAGAAATACCACAGCCCTTTACGAACCATAACGGCGGTCAGTTGGCTTTCGGTACCGATGGATATTTGTATATCGCATCCGGCGATGGTGGTGGTGCCGGGGATCCGGAAGGAAATGCACAGAACCTTGAAAATCTTTTAGGGAAAATATTGAGAATCGATGTTGATCGTGAAGAAGATGGATTGCAGTACGCAATTCCTGCGGATAATCCATTCGCTAATAGTGACACTGCCAGACCTGAACTATTTGCGTATGGATTACGAAATCCTTGGCGCTTTAGCATTGATGAACCTACAAATACGATATGGGCGGGCGATGTCGGCCAAGGGGAGATGGAGGAAATCAATAGAATAGAAAATGGGGGAAACTACGGATGGAATATTTTGGAAGGTACCTCCTGTTATGCATCGACAGATTGCGAAGAGGAAGGAACCATCGCTCCATTTTATGAATATAACCACGATGCCAACGATAAGTCGGTTACCGGTGGCTACGTATATCGGGGAACCGTTATACCAAGCTTGACGGGCTATTATGTCTATGGAGATTTTGTTTCCGGTAGGATATGGACCCTTGATGCACAAGGGAATAACCAATTGGTAGTCGAAACAGGCTTAAATATCGCTTCCTTTGGAACCGATGCAAACAACGAATTGTATGTCTGTAGTTTTGACGGGCGCATCTATCAACTTACCACCGCCGACTAAGAAGAGGATACAGTCTCTTTTCTCAAGTATTTTTCTTCAATGTAGAAGGTAGCAAACGGCAATAGTGATGCTAACACAAAAATGGTTAAACGCTTTAGGCCCCATTTTTTTTGGTAACAAACCACAATGGCTAGTACAATGAAGGCAATAAAGAGTACGCCGTGCGCGTATCCCACTATTTTATTGGGTCCAGGAATTTCTGCCCAATATTTGAGGGGCATGGTAATTCCGAACAACGCCAAATAGGAGATGCCCTCTAATAGTGCCGTTGCTCGAAATAATGTTAACATCGTTCTGTTTTTAGAAAATCTATAAGTGAATCACTTCGTCATACGCTGCCGCTACCGCTTCCATCACTGCCTCGCTCATTGTCGGATGCGGGTGAACCGTTTTTAAGACTTCATGCCCGGTAGTTTCCAATTTGCGACCTAGTACAGCTTCAGCGATCATATCGGTAACGCCCGCACCGATCATATGGCAACCCAACCATTCGCCATATTTGGCATCGAAGATTACTTTTACAAACCCTTCGGAGGCGCCAGAGGCTTGTGCTTTACCACTCGCCGAAAATGGGAATTTACCGACTTTGATCTCAAGGCCTTTTTCCCTAGCCTGCTTTTCGGTAAGCCCTACTGAGGCAATTTCTGGGTAGCAATAGGTACATCCGGGAATATTTCCATAATCCAAAGGCTCAACGTGCATATCGGCAATCTTTTCGACACAAAGAATACCTTCGGCAGAGGCAACATGCGCCAGGGCTTGACCCGGTGTCACATCGCCAATGGCGTAGTACCCGGGGATATTGGTCTGATAATAGTCGTTCACCAAAATTTTATCACGATCTGTAGCGATACCCAAATCCTCAAGGCCGATGTTTTCAATATTTGTTTTAATTCCTACGGCCGACAGCACGATATCCGCTTCAAGAATTTCTTCTCCTTTCGCTGTTTTCACGGTCGCTTTTACACCGCTTCCAGAAGTGTCTACGGAGGTTACCTCTGCCGAAGTCATGATCTTAATGCCAGATTTTTTAAAGCTACGCTCCAATTGTTTGGAAATATCCTCGTCTTCTACAGGCACGATATTTGGCAAGTATTCTACTACGGTTACCTCCGTACCCATGGCGTTATAAAAATAGGCGAATTCGATACCTATGGCACCGCTCCCCACTACAATTAATTTCTTTGGTTGTTTGTCTAAGGTCATGGCTTCCCGGTACCCAATTATTTTTTTACCATCTTGCGGTAAACTGGGCAGGACCCGACTTCTTGATCCCGTAGCAATGATGATGTGCTTTGCATCGTATTCGGTTTCTGTACCGTCTTCTGCCTTGACCGAAACTTTTTTACCCTTCTTTAATGTCCCGTATCCTTTGATGACCTCGATTTTATTTTTCTTCATCAAGAATTGTACGCCCTTGCTCATACCATCGGCAACCCCGCGACTTCTTTTTACG
>JBARCC010000264.1:0-10969 GCA_049793635.1 Maribacter sp.
CTTCTGTTGTGATAAATTGGTGGATCTTGCTGTTTTCAGTAAAGCAAAGCTATGCTATGAAAAAGTTAAGAAACAAGATGAAAAACCTACCAAAGAATGTTCCGTAGGGCAAATGGATTGTTGTAGCGACCAAACCTTTGTAAAGCAAGGGGAGGACAATCTAAAATCGGTTTCCTTTGAACTAGATTCCAACAACGTAGTTTTCTTAAAAGCATTTTTCTATACCTATATTAATCTTTTTGAAGGACTTGAGCTTAAAACAGTTCCCTTTATAAACTATGATCCTCCCTGGATTGAACAGGATATACCTGTACTTTACGAAACTTTCTTGATTTGATTTTTATGTAAGCAGATTATTGTTGCGATAATCTGTGCTTCCCATTGGCCAACAGTCCATTGTTGGTTTTCTATTGTCGCGCCTATTTTACAGCGACAAGCTTTTTCGACCTGTATTTTAACGGAGAATCAATCCTCTGACAGCTTTATTGCTTAGTTAAGAACACTAACATTTTTATACATGGAATCCATTAGAACATATTGGATCATGAATATGGTCTGTAGACGCTGTCTAAAGGTCATAAAACATGAGCTTGAAGAAATCCACATAGAGGTGGTTTCCCTTGAATTGGGAAAACTGACCGTTCGTTCGATTAAAAATATTGACAAAGAAATCGATGCGAAGGTCATAGACGTGCTCCACTCCAATGGGTTTGAAATCGCAAAGAACGAAGATGAGATGTTGGTAGAGGAGGTAAAGATCACGCTCATATATCTTATTAAAGACCTACCAATGCATATAAAGGAAAAGATGTCGGAACATTTGGCATCGACCTTACATCGTGACTATAAGATTTTGAGCAAACTGTTTTCCAAAAACGAGAACACCACTATCGAAAAGTATTTCATCAAGTTGAAGGTTGAAAAGGTAAAAGAACTGATACAGCTGCAACAATATAGCTTCTCGGATATAGCCTATATGCTTGACTACAGTAGCGTAAACCATTTGTCGAGACAGTTTAAGAATACGACTGGAATGAGCATGACAGATTATAAGAATGCTGAAGGTTGGGAGCGCAGTTTCTATGACGAAATTATATAGATAAGAAAGAAAATTATGCAGACGAACACTTTCAAGAAAAAATAGATTTGTTAACAACTTAATACCAATAAAATGAAAAACAAAAAATTATTACCAAGCATGACCGTACTAACCGTGATATGTTTCCTGTTCATAGGAATCAATACCCATGCACAAGAAAAATGGGTAGCTCCTGCGAGTGCCGACAAGATTGTAAACCCACTTAAAGGAGATGCCAATGCCGCTGCAGCGGGCAAAAGAACCTATAAGATGCTGTGTGTCGTGTGCCACGGTGCCAAGGGCAAAGGCGACGGTGTAGGAGGTGCGGGACTCACACCTAAACCAACCGATTTTACCAGCGCCGAAGTGCAAGCCCAGACAGATGGGGCCCTGTTCTGGAAATTGGAAGAAGGCCGCTCACCCATGGCCTCTTATAAAACTGCCATCCCTGAGAAAAAACGCTGGGAAATTATTAACTACATAAGAACCCTTAAAAAATGAAAAAGCTAATAGTATTACTAACAGCAGTTGTTTTTGGTGGTCAGATGTACGGCCAAACATACAACACCTTTGAACCAAGTAAGACCCAATTTATGCTTAGAGGATACGGGCATACAGGATTTGAATATATGGATTCAGGAGACGAAACGGAATCAACCTTTTTGGGAGCTGCCTTTGCCCCGATATTCTTATACAAACATTCGGACAGGTTAATGTTCGAGGCAGAACTGGAATTTAAACTTGAAGGAAATGAATTGGAGACTGGGTTAGAGTATGCCGATGTGATGTACGTGCTCAATAAGAACATGATTGCCAGGGCAGGGAAATTTCTATTGCCTTTTGGAACTTTTATGGAGCGATTGCACCCAGCTTGGATTAACCGCCTGCCCAATGCTCCTTTAGGCTACGGACATGATGGCATTGCACCCGCTTCAGGAATTGGAGTGGAGCTTAGGGGAGCCTTCGACTTGGGCGGCCCAACATTGAATTATTCGGTCTATGCCACTAACGGCCCAAGGCTAAAAGATGGAAACGATGAACCGGAGGAAGCTGGTATGCTGATGTTTGAAAATTATGAAGATACCAACCTCGCGAAAGCTTATGGTGGTCGCTTGGGATTATTACCCTTTTCCGATTCTTCCACGGAGATTGGTTTTTCTGCCTATTCTACAAGTGACACGGGGGAACAGGACTCGGAATACGAAGATGTCGGGGCGTTTTTGTTCGCCTTGGATTTTTCTTTCGTAAAGCAGATATCGGGGCTTGCTGGAGTAATTGACGTAAAGGCACAATACAACAATTCAAACGTGGATACGGCCACTTATTTTGAGCTGGAGGATGATATACTGGAGGAATACTCTTTTGACAACCAAAGCAACTCCTTTTATGGGCAGCTGAGTTACCGGCCTACTATGGCAAGCAGCGATTTTGTCAAAAAACTGGAGTTTGTGGGCAGATACTCGGACTTTAATGCTCCGGAAGGCGCGGAATGGGAAGAGAAATCGGTCCAGTACGCTTTCGGTCTCAATTATTGGCTGAGCTGGCGTTCGGTTGTCAAACTTAGTTATCAGGCCACTGAAACGGAAGGTGGTCATGACGGAGATGGTTTAACCAACACGGATGGCCTGTTTTTGCATTGGGCCATAGGATTCTAAAAACAATATATAATACGTAGAAAACATGAAAACAATATATAAAACAGTAATAGGCGTCATTATCATGACAATTGTGGGCATTACGGCTGTTGCCTGTTCCTCCACAAAGAAAGGCTATACCGATGTTCCGGATACAGCGACCGCTGCAGCGGAAGAAGAATTTAAAATCGAGAAATCGGGAGCCCAAATGTGGGGAGAAACCTGTAATCGATGCCATATCGCACCATCCCCTGCAGATTACAACGATACGGATTGGGAGACCATCAGCCTTCATATGAGGGTCAGGGCCAACCTTACCGAGAACGAAAGCAAGAAGATAGAAGAGTTTTTAAAATCGGCCAATTAAAATGGCCAAAACACTCCAATAGTTGCTTCGATAAAACAGCGATAGTGGCAAAATAATGCCCGAATCCAAAAATGTAACAAGACAAATTTAGGACTAATTTAAAATAGATATAATGGACAAATTGCCAAAAATTGCGTTGCCAGCAATAATTATTTTTATTGTACTGGTTATTTTGATCGCAAAATCTGCAGTAACGATTGGATCCGGGGAAGCCGGGGTACTCTACAAGACCTTTGGGGGCGGAGTGGTTACGGATCAGCCGCCTTTGGGCGAGGGTTTTCATATAGTGGCACCTTGGAACAAGGTTTTTATATATGAGGTTAGACAGCAAGAAGTTTTCGAAAAAATGCAGGTGCTCTCTTCCAACGGATTGGAGATAAAACTGGACGCCTCCGCTTGGTTCGAGCCAAAGAGGGAATTTTTAGGAAAACTTCATCAGGAAAAAGGTACGGAATACGTTAACCGTGTACTACTGCCCACAATAAGATCTGCAGCAAGAAGCGTTGTGGGGCGCTATACCCCAGAGCAATTGTATTCCAGTAAAAGAGATGCAATACAGGCAGAGATCTATGAAGAGACCAAAAAAATCGTTGACGGACAGTACATTCAGCTCAATGAGATACTAGTGCGAGATGTTACTTTGCCCGGCACCATAAAGGAAGCTATAGAGCGTAAGCTTAAACAAGAACAAGAGTCTTTGGAATATGAATTTCGTTTGGTTACCGCCAAAAAGGAAGCGGAAAAAGTAACCATAGAAGCACAAGGAAAGGCGGATGCGAATAAAATTTTAAGCGCTTCCCTGACCGATAAGATATTACAGGACAAGGGTATCGATGCAACATTGGAACTAGCGAAGTCGCCTAACTCAAAAGTAGTCGTAGTCGGTGGTGGCGATTCCGGACTACCGCTGATATTGGGTAATAATTGATTTTTTGTTCAGCACAATGGGACAAAAAGTTGAAGTGAACCCATTTAAAATTTTTGGATCGAAGCGAAAATCAGGGCACAAAATGTGCCTCTGAAACTTCGGAAGTAAGTAAAGGATAAAATTAAAACGAATCGAGTAAATCTTAAATTAAATACAATGAAAACAGCAACACTAATTTTTTTGACGATCGGGTTGTTTGCCTTAAACGGTTGCAACCAGAAAACTGATGTTAACGCAATGCTCGACAACTCCGAGACACGTAGTGAAATTTTTGATGCCATTGCGAACAATCACGCATACATGACCGGCCTTATGGAAAACATGCAAGAGAGCGATCATGCAATGCAAATGATGCAGGGCAACCATAAAATGATGGGCGGCATGATGAAAGGCGATGGTATGCAAATGATGATGAAAGACAGTACGATGATGAAGAACATGATGCAATCCATGATGAAAGATGGTAAGATGATGGGAAATATGATGAAAATGATGCATGAAAAAGGCATGATGAGCGAGGATTGTATGGAGTCCTGTAAACAGATGATGGGAGAAAAAGGCATGGACATGATGGGAATGATGGATGATGACATCAAAATGAAATCATCTGAAGATGACCATTCCGAACACCACTAAAAACATAAAATTATAACGTAAATACAGCAATAATGAAAAGTCATTGGATATGGATGGTTATCGGTTGTGGGTTGCCCCTACTACTGATATTTTTTGCCCCGGCATTGGGGATTACGGGGTATAATGGGCTTTTTGCCTTTATAATCGTGATGTTCGTATTACATCTATTTATGCCGCATGGCTCACATGGTCGCAGTGGCCATAACCATGCCGGCCATAGCGATAAGAAGCAAGGAGAAGGTAAAGAAGAAGTGCTAGATGGGGACAAAAAAGGACATGAAGGGCATCGACATCATTAAAAAACAGTAAAACTTGGACAATGAAACGCAAATTTCAAATCGAAGGGATAAGCTGTGGCGGATGTGTGACAAGGGTCAAAAGAGCTTTGGAAGAACATCCGGCAGTAGAGAAAGCACAGATTTTCTTGCAGCCGAAAGGTGCCACTATTATCAGCATGAAGGACGAACTTTCAGTAGATGAGTTACAAGAGCAACTCAATAAACTTGAAGGCTATACCATAACGGAAATCAATTAAAATAATAATAACCTTTAAATCTAATAGTATGTTTTACAGAGACGGAGTTTTTTGGGGCATGCACCTTATATGGTGGGCCATATGGTTTGTATTGCTGGGCTGGATTTTCTTTGCCCCGTCCAGTTCATCCTATGATGAAATTGAAGACGATGACCCACTCACGTCACTCAAAAGGCGGTTTGCCAAAGGAGAGATTACCAAGAGTGAATATGAAGAATCAAAGGAGCTTTTAAAATCGGACGGATAGTCCACAAAAACAAGTATTAACAACTAAAATTCAAAACTATGCACTTTTTCGACGGACATTACGGCGGTATGCACTTTATATGGTGGATCGTATGGTTCATCCTATTGATATGGGTCTTTTTTGTGCCCTACGACCTTCCCTATACCAAAAACAGGAAAGAAGACCCACTACGTATTCTTAAAAAGCGATTTGCCAAAGGCGAGATCACGAAAGAGGAATACGAGGAATCCAAGAAACTTTTAAAATCTGAATAAGGAGTAAACTACCTCGGGGCAAGCCCACGAGGCATTTAACGGAAAAAACATTTGATTTCGAGGCAAGCCTCGGAGTATTTAAATCTCGATTATCGAATAAAATTTTAACACTTAAAACAAAATGAAATGAAAACAAAAATCAAAATGGCAGCGGGTCTGATTCTGGCCATTTTTATACTATCGGCCTGTTCGCAAAAACAAGAGAGTACCATAAAGGACCAACTCAAGGATCAGTCCCAACAAGAGGAAGTCTTGGCATTCATAGCCGAGAACCATGAATTGGGCCAAAAATTTATTGCAAAGATGATGGATAATGACCATGCCACGGGCATGATGGTGGACGAACTCGTAAACGCAGCGGCAAACGATACCATTCTCGCTGGTAAACTTAGCGATATGATTACCAGATACCCTGAGCTTATGTTGCTAACCACCCACCATTTTATGCCGGTCATCGCCAACGACAGTCTTTTGAGCGACACCTTTTGTGACCATACCTTGGAGCACGAGAATTTGGAAATGACGATGCACGAGAAGATGGAGTACAGAAAGAGTCTAGAGCAAAATCACTAGTTGCCACTTAGGATGGAACTAGTTGTAAAAACTATTAACACAAAACAATAATCATGAATCGTATCAACGTAAAAAAATTTGGATTTGCCATGGGCTTAACAGGAGCTTTGCTCTATGCAGGCTGTATGATTGTTATGGCAACCGCAGGCCAGGAAGGAAGCATAGCATTTTTTAACAGCCTTTTGCACGGCTTGGATACTACGAGTATCATTAGAATGGATGTTCCCCTTTGGGAAGCCACCATAGGCATCATTCAAACATTTATTGTCGCATGGCTTATAGGTGCCCTTATTGCGGCTTTTTACAATGCACAACTTAAAAGAAGATAAACAAAATTATGGATAGAAGAGATTTTTTGGGAACCGGAGCGGTTTCTTCGGCTGGTATGCTTTTTTTTCCGGGCAACCTATTGGCAACAACTGCCAAGGAACAGAACAAGCAACGTCTTGTACAACCTTTGCCTTACAAAATGGACGGGGGGTGGAAGGAATTTGAACTCTATATAGATATCCATACCCACGAACCGGCACCGGGCTTCGAATACCATACCCTGGCCTTCAACGATATAATTCCCGGTCCAGAGATTAGGGTCAACGCTGGTGACAAGGTACGGGTAAGGTTCACTAACAGAACTGATTTGAACCATACCATTCATTGGCACGGCCTATATGTGCCATGGCGTATGGACGGGGTGCCGTTTGTGACCCAACTACCCGTGATGCCCAAAAATGAATTTATCTATGAATTTGTGGCAGAACCCGAAGGCACACATTTTTATCACTGCCATTGGGGAACGTTGATGCATATGCAGGCGGGCATGTTCGGTAGTGTGATTGTTGAAAATCCTGATGACTCGATAAAAAAGAGGTTTCCTTATGAAAGGGAATATACATTGGTGTATTCCTCACATGATACCAACTATATCCGCGAAGAGATGAACAGTATGTTGGAACGAATGAAACAACGCACCTTTTTGATGAAAGAAGGAAGGTTTACCAGTGAGCAATGGGCGGTTTTCGATAGCAAGGAACAGTTAATGGAGCGCATGGAAAAAGGGTATAAGCCGCCTTATTTGACCAATAGAAGAACAAATTCGGACCTGCCCCAGGCACAATGGTTTACCGTAAACGGAAAGTCGTACCCATCAACACCCTACCTATTTATCAAGTCCGGTGAAAATATCAGGATACGGCTTATTAATGCCGGCGCGGAAACACATCATCTTCATATGCACGGTCATGATTTTTGGATGGTTGCAGATGATGGGGTGCCCATTGAACATCCTTGGAAAAGAAATACGGTGCCGTTGACTCCGGGCAAGACCTTTGATATTATAGTCGAGGGCAAAAACAGGGGCATCTGGACCTTTCATGACCATGATACCCGAAAAGTTACCAATAACGGCTTGTATCCTGGAGGTAATTTGCTGGCCTTGGTCTATGAAGATCTTCCGGAAGAGGAACTCATTATTTCTAAATACTCCGGAAACCCCATGTACAATCCGAATGCCGGAATGACCAATATGGAAGGAATGGAATCCATGGAAAAAGATAAAATGGCACGTATGAATAAAATGATGTTTGGACAGGACAAGCTTCCAAAAATTGCCTTGGACGAGTAATAACCGGATAGAATCAATTATAGCAAAATGAGAAAATTAATATACATAGTACTATTCATTTCTGGTTGGGGATATGCACAGATTACGCCCGAGTTTGAAATAGGCGCAAAAGGGGTGTTTTCCGGAAATCTAATTTTAAACTCGGACGAGTCCAGTGCCGTTTCCGATTTTTCGGATACGCAATTATTAATGGGGCTACAGCAAAAGTTATACAATGATTGGAGGACACAATTTGTACTTGGCCTGCAATTTCCTGATGCAAATTCCAATCTTGGTGAAGTATTCTACAACAACATTTTTGTTCGATTGGAGGATAAAAAGAATGTCGTGAAGGTCGGAAGAACGCTCGCGCAGACCAACTTGAACGAATTTCCTACACTTAGGGATGATGATGCGCAACGTTTTACCTATGCTTTGAACCCCTTTTCAGATGGGGTAAATACCGAGCGTGACCAGTATGCAAATGTGTTGGAATATTCACGTATTTTCAAGCAACGGCTTTTTGTTTCGGTACATGGCGAAAATTTCTACGACAGTAGGGAACCTGATGATTTCAGGTTGAATTCCATGGGATTGACACTCATGTACAGGGTTCCTGAAAACCAGCGATGGAACAGGAACGTTTTGCAGGAAATAGGATTGAGTTTTAATAACTACTTTACCGACAGGCCGGGTTATTCCAACGATTTTGATGCTTCGGTAAAGAACGTATTGTTCAGCACAACGGCCAATCTTAAACCGGATCCCATAAACTTTATCGATTTTAGGTTCCAAGCCATCCAAAATTTTGGATGGGACGAAATAACCCAGCTCGATGACTACTTTGATTATACCCGAACGGAATCGACCACCCTCTTTGGAAACCTTCGTTACCTGAAACAGAAGCTAGAGCGGCCACATTATCAATTTTCTATGGGTGCGGGTTACAAATCCCTATCAAACCTACAAACAGATTCAGATCAATTGTTGTTCATCGCCAACGGATTTTATCGACTTGGGGAAAACTTCGATATAGGGCTGCAATATCGATATACCGAAAATTCAGGTTTTACGGAAAATCTCTTTGGTCAAAACGAGCACAGGGTGCAATTGGCAATTGTCTATTCTTTCAGTAAAATATTCAATAAACAATTTGGTGATAGGGAAGATCTATTGAATTTGGAACACAATTATATCAAATAAATAAATGCAATACGTCTGGTTCATATGGTCCCTAATCATCCTCGCCCTTTGGGTGGTAATCTATCTATTTAAAAAGGATATAAGGATAGAAATGCTCAAAATGAGTTGGATCACCATGCCCTTTGGCCTTACGGAACCCCTGTTCGTACCCGAGTACTGGTTCCCCCCTTCCCTATTCAATCTGGCGGAAAATACGGGGTTCGACATAGAGAGTCTTATTTTTTCCTTTGCCATTGGAGGTATAGGAACGGTGCTGTACAACCTTATTTTTAAAAGAAGGTTTGTTGAAATGCCGCATTCGGAAAGAAGCCACCGGAGGCATTCGCTTCATGTTTACATTCTTTTTGTTCCTGTTCTGATTTTTGCGGCACTAAGCCTTTTTACAGGTCTTAATCATATTTATTGTGGGGTCATCGCCTTGTTTTTCGGAGGACTGGCAACCCTATACTGCCGCCCCGATCTAAAGGGTAAAATCTGGGTCGGTGGTATGCTGTTTACAGTGCTCTACTTTGTCTATTTCGGAAGTATCCTTCCGTTTTACCCCCAATATGTGGAGCTGTACTGGAATCTGGAAAATCTAACGCATATTCTTGTTCTGGGCATCCCCATTGAAGAACTTTTATTCGCCTTCACTTTTGGGATGTACTGGTCAGGGCTATATGAACATCTGTATTGGAGAAAAGTAATAAAACCGATAACCATTGATTAATGGTTATTTAATACTAACATAAAGTATCACTTATAAATTAAATGTCATGAAAATACTATTAGCAATAGATGGATCGGAATACAGCAATACAGCGGTGGAAGAACTTTCGAGAATGCCGTTCCCGTCCAATACCGAAGTACGTATCATCTCAGTTTTCGAGAATCCGTTATTGACCGCTCCGGGCGCCGTTCCAATGGGAGGCACTCTTGGCAACTATTATGAAGAAGCCGTGTCAAACGCAAAAAAAATGGCAGAAGACATCGTGCAGAATGCCAGTCAGGTATTGCAAAAGAAGAACGCCGATGTATCCGTTACGACGGATGTTGTGAACGGCCTTCCAAAAATCACGATTCTGGAAGAGGCCGAGGCTATGGGTGCGGAACTAATCGTGGTCGGGTCACATGGCCATGGTGCGTTCAAACGTTTCCTGCTGGGCTCGGTTTCCCAATCCATTTCAGTTCACGCCGATTGCTCGGTATTGATAGTTCGTAAACCCGCTTCAGAAAATGAAAAATGATGGGTTGAGTGCCAATGCTGCTATTGAAAATTAGCATGGATAAAAATGAATACAACAATGTTAACATGAAAAAAGGCAACACGTTGAACACTTCTATGGGAAATACCTGTAAGGTAACAGATTCCATCTGTTTGCCAGACACCAAATTGCCCCGGGTGGTCGTGGTGGGTGGTGGCTTTGCGGGCCTTGCCTTGGTAGAAGGTCTCAAAAAGAAAAACATACAGGTCGTATTGGTGGACAAGAATAATTTCCATCAATTCCAGCCCCTCTTTTATCAAGTGGCCACCAGTGCACTGGAACCCGACAGCATTGTATTCCCTTTCAGAAAACAGATCAGCGGTTACAAGAATGTTCAATTTCGCCTGGCGGAGGTCAAAGAAATAGAACCCTCCCGGAATACAGTGGTTACCAACAAGGGCATATTGACCTACGATTATCTCATATTGGCCACGGGAACGGCCACCAACTTTTTCGGACTTGAAAATGTGGAAAAAAATAGTTTAGGGATGAAAGACATTCGTGATTCCCTGAACATCCGCCACATGATGCTGCAAAACCTGGAACAGGCAGCGATTACCTGTGATGATGAAGAGCGCGATGCCCTGACCAATTTTGTGATCGTGGGCGGGGGTCCCGCAGGGGTTGAAATGGCAGGGGCCTTGGCAGAGTTTTGCAGGTACATCCTTCC
>JBARCC010000265.1:0-11838 GCA_049793635.1 Maribacter sp.
GGACAAGAGTCAATGCAATGGAAACCCGATTACACCTTGCAATTAAGCGATTATCAATCGCCTCAAACGGAAATCAACCCTGAGTTCACCTCCTTTTCCATTTACTCTGGTTCAAAAATTGATTTCAGTTTTACTATGAACTCGGTAAGCTATATGTTCACGAAAAATTTTAACGATAAGGTAAGGGCCGTCTTTCATAAAAATTTAGCCGTGCTAATAGCTCCCGACAGTTTGACCGCACAACAGTTACTTCGCTTTGGTCAATATGATTTCGATTTGGTAGAACTCTATTCACGAAAAATACGTGAAAAAATATACCATGAGAAAGGAGCCTTTACCAATTCAAATTTTTTTGAACCTATTTTCGACGCGCTTCAAGAGGAGATGAATACGGTAAGTGCACACGTTTTTAAAGCTACTGAATTTGGAAAAGATTCCCTTCTGCTTGAAAAAGAGCACGAAAAGGTTTTGCGGCGGCTCCGTGAATTAGACGATTTCTGCGCAAATTGTAAACCCCGTAAATCGAAATGCTGAGTGGTGCGGAACAATGAAAGTGTTCAATTCCACTTTTATCGAATAGCGGGCAATCCAAGAAACGATACGGTCACCAAAATAGACACTTGGGTCATTTAGCGGAAACATATTCCCTTAATTTTTACATCTTTGAGAAACGCTAAAACGAACTGGGCATGGAAAGTACCATTAAAGTCTTTATTTATATACATGCTTTTTTCGGAGGTATAGGGTTGATTACCGGTATCGGCAGTACCTTTGTTCAAAAAGGAAAACGTAACCATAAATTATTGGGAAAATGGTTTACCTGGTCGATGGTCATAAGCTCGGTAATATCATTAGTGGTGGCGAGAATGCCCAATCATATCAACCATTTTCTGTTCCTGATAGGGATTTTCACCATTTATCTTGTTTTAGCCGGCAATAGGGCACTCACCTTTAAATCGGCAACAAAAACAAACGCCAATGGTATTGACAAGTTGGTGTCCGGAGCACTGATTTTGAGTGCCTTGGTAATGATCGGTTTTGGCCTCAATGCCCTTTTTCATTCCCAGTCTGGGGGCATACTCTTCCTTTTTTTTGGCGCCTTCGGTTTGTTTATGCCTTACGGCGATTTTAAACTATTTTCCAAAACCATGGAAAACCGTAAACTATGGCTTATCAATCATCTAAGTAGAATGCTGGGCGCGCTCATTGCCTCAATTACTGCTTTTTTGGTAGCGGGCATGAAATATGATAATCTTATTGCATGGATGCTTCCCACGGTTATCGGTACAGTATATATTATATATTGGATCCGCAAAACCAAAGGAAAAACCATTGGAAGGCGCGCTACACGGTAAACTCCCCAGGGAGCAAACCCACGAAGCATTTAAAAGGAAAATAGTTTGATTTAGAAGCACGCACGCTTCGGCGCAACTGGCCTTATCGCGATCAGGTTTAAATTAAGATCATTGGATGAAGCATGCTACTCTTTTAGACCTAAGTTATCAGCGAAGTATGCACAGAAATCTTTCATAGTGGCCGTCATCTTCTCATCTTGGGTCGCCTTTAAGAAAGTATCGGATAGAGACACCAAAGTTTGATGAAAAAAGGTCTTCATTTCATCTACGGGCATATCTTTGGTCCATAGATCTATTTTTAGGGACTCTTGATTTTTACTATCCCAAACCGATAACAGCATTGCCTTAGCCTCTTCATTTTCTATACCCCCGTCTTGGGCCGACCAATTGAGTGTTTCCGGTATTCTATTTTCGTCCAATCCTACACGAAGCGTTATTTCTGAAGTATGTAAATCTGACATTTAATTTCTGGGTTTATAGTTCGACTTCTTGAACAGCTCATCCGCGGGCATGGCCAGCATTTGTTTTAAAGTGACTTCGTTATTCTGCATGAACGACCTTACGATTTGCCATCCTAAATATCTTCCCAATCTACCTGGGGATTCATTATCAAGCTCCAACCCAAATTTAGAAAAGGGTGCAGGTTCCAAAAAACGTTGGTTCAATTTGGTGTCGGTGCTGTACAAATACTCGTTTTCGATAAAATTACGCCACATAGGGTCTTCATTATCCGCGGCCCATTTTAGTTCCTCCTCGGAATACCCGATCTTGATTCGATCTTCGCTCATTGGAATCAGCTTATCCTTAAGATAAAGTTCCTTTCCGAAATAGACCATTTTAGCCAAAAAAGTACGATCTCTTGGCCGCGGAACTACCTTTTTCGCAAAGGCGTTTGCCACATCGCTCACCATATAATTACGATCTAAAGCCTGCGTCACGTACCTTTGAAAACCGCCATAGTATTTATGCTCCGGGCCAAGGTAATTATCCAAGCTAATGAATAATAGGGTATCGGCCAGAATTATACGGTTATTGTAATCGACATCATTGGTTACCGTTATAATTTTGGGCGCCGCATATTCTGGAAAATAGTATTTCACGTGCCTAAAAAACTCGGTAAGTCCCTCTTCTTCATCCTCGAAACTTCTGAATGAATTTCCCACTTCTTGAAAAAGCTCAATCTGTAAAGAATCTTTCATCTTCGCTACCCAAACACTATCCGGGGCGGGAAAAAGGTAAGGATACATCTTTCTCAATGCAGGAAGACCCTCTTCTCCCGAAGCTGCGAAATCACGATCAAAACGTGCGATTTTCAAATCCATAGGAATTTCCGCAATTTTCTCCTCCACCTTATCGGTTGTATTACAACCAAAAATTAGAAGAAAAAATACGAATACGGTAAAAATGGGTTTCGTGCTACAAAGTATTTTCATATACATTTTATTATTCACGCCGTTCATCTTAATTTTAAGGCAAAGTTAATCGATTTTAACAAATAAAGCTTTGCTATGCAACCTCAAAAAGTAATTGACCACATAACAACCTGGCTAAAAGATTATGCGACCAATGCCCAACAAAAGGGCTTCGTTATCGGTATTTCAGGAGGTATAGATTCTGCAGTCACCTCGACCCTTTGCGCCAAAACGGGGTTGGATGTACTCTGTTTGGAAATGCCCATACATCAGGCAGAAAATCAGTCAAGTCGTGCGACCAGACACATAGAATGGTTACAGAAGAATTTTAAAAACGTGAAAAAACAACCTGTTCAGCTTACCCCTGTTTTTGACAGTCTTGTGGCAGCTTTCCCCATCGTCGAAAACGAGGAGGAACGTTTTATGTCGTTGGCGAATACCAGGGCAAGATTGCGAATGACCAGTTTATATTATTTTGCTGCCTTACATCGCTATTTGGTTGCGGGTACCGGGAACAAAGTGGAAGATTTTGGTGTGGGTTTTTACACAAAATATGGTGATGGAGGGGTAGACCTAAGCCCGATTGCCGATTTAATGAAGACCGAGGTATACGCCATCGCCCAAGCACTTGGCATCAATGAAGAAATTATAAAGGCACCCCCTACGGACGGACTCTGGGGAGACGATAGAACGGATGAAGATCAAATAGGGGCCTCGTATCCTGAGCTAGAATGGGCGATGGGCATGAAAGCTGAAGGGAAAACGTTGAACGATTTTGAAGGAAGGCAAAAAGAAGTCTTTTCGATATTCTCGAGATTCAACGCCATGAACCAACATAAGATGCTTCCGATACCTGTTTGTGAAATCCCAAATGACCTAAAACAACAACTCAACTAAGAATCAAGTAATTAAATCGAAAATAAAGTCAGAAATAGTTGGTTTTTGAGATAAAACCACATCTTTGTTTTCGAATTTAGAATTTTAAACCTTACATTGCATGTGAGTCTTTTTAGACAAATGAGGTCTAAAATTCTACTAAAAATCAACAATTAATGATTAAAGTAATTATTGCGGATAATCATCCTATCGTTAGAATGGGCGTTAGACAAGTCTTACAATCTGCTGATGGTTTTGAATTGATAGACGAAGTTCCCACCACCGAAGAACTCTTTAAAAAACTTGAAAAAGTGACCCCAGACGTCGTCATGTTGGAAATGGACATTCCTGAAATAAACGGTATCGCGGCGTTACGTAAGATCAAAAAAGAATATCCAGACGTTAAGGTTTTAATGTATAGCGGTCAATCAGAAGATGTGTACGCACTTAGCGCTATTCGTGCAGGTGCGTTTGGGTACCTTTCAAAATCATCAGGCACCGATTATATTACCACAGCGGTCACTAAGGTGAGTGAAGGAAGTATGTTCATCACCAACGAACTTGCCCAACGTTTGGCTTTTGACGAAGGCACTAAAAAACCGAGAAGGTTCTTTAGGAAACTATCCACCAGAGAAATCGAGGTCTTGAAATTACTGGCCAGTGGTAAACGGAACAAAGAGGTCGCCCAAGGTCTTAATCTGAACGAAAAAACGGTAAGCACCTACAAAGCGCGTTTAATGAAAAAGTTGAACGTTGACAATATGGTCGATTTATTACAACAAGCCAAAGCATTGGAATTATATTAACATAAACACCAAAAAACAAAAGAGACCGCAATTGCGGTCTCTTTTGTTTTTATAAATGACTACAGTACATCGGTAATCAAACAACATCATCCATTACGAAAGTACCCTATTCAATTTTTGATTGAGCAACTTGTTCAATTGAATATAGTTCATAATTTCTTCTAAAGCCTCCCTATTATCGGTGTTTATTTCTTCGGTAGTTTTTTGCAGCGCAAGCATTCTTTTTTTTATCAAAAAACAGCGTAAAGTCAAAATGGTTTCGCTTACAAGTTGTGAAATCCCCGTCTCTTTCTTCTTTGGATAAATATCCTTCGTTTCCCATTTATGTAAAGAGTACCGTTCCTCTTCCATCAATATCGAAGAAATCTGGTTTGCCATTTCCTGTTCCAATCCCGAAATGAAAGTAGTAATGGTAAATTCCTTTTCTTCATTCAAGGCTTCTATCAACTTGAAATACATGTTTCTAAAATCTTCATTTGCAAGTTCTATTTCATCTTCTTGCAGATCTAAATATATTTTTTCATATACTTTGATCTGATGTGATTCTGGCTCAAGTACCAAATTACCGCTTTCGTTCTCCTTCAATAATAAATCCTCGAATTCTTCTTTTTGATCACCGTACAGCAGCAGTGATTCTATAATCTTTCGTTCCAGCACATACTGCACATCTACCTTTTCAAGGGTAGGTTCGTTGCGAACGACGTCGAATGCTTTTTGCTCTTCGCGTTGTTGTTTTTTTACGTCGGACGCATCCTTCTTACTGATCTGTGCAAGCGTATTGAACAATACACTTTCCGATACGTTCATGATATTGGCGCATTCCTGAATGTATATTTCCCGTTTTATTTGATCCGGAATCTTCGCAATACTATTTACGATATCCCGGACGGTATCTGCCCTTTTTATGGGATCGTTGGACGCTTCTTTCACCAATAACGATGCCTTGAACTGAATAAAATCCATGGCATTACCTTCCAAATAGGATATCACCTCTTCCAACGCATTGTTCTTTGAGAAGCTATCGGGATCCTCCCCTTCCGGAAAGGTACATACGCGTACGTTCATGCCCTGCTCCAATATGAGATCAATACCCCGTATAGAGGCCCTTAACCCCGCCGCATCGCCATCGAACAGTACGGTAATGTTTTTGGTCAACCTATTTACCAAACGTATCTGTTCGGCGGTCAATGCGGTACCGCTCGACGACACCACGTTATGAATACCACGCTGATAAAACTGGATTACATCGGTATAGCCTTCCACCAAGTAGCAATTATCTTCTTTGGCAATGGCCTGTTTCGCATAATAGATACCATAAAGTACTTTGCTTTTATGGTAAATATCGCTTTCTGGAGAATTGAGGTATTTGGCGGCTTTTTTATCATTGGTTAAGATGCGTCCTCCAAAACCGAGCACCCTACCACTTAAGGAATGTATGGGAAACATGACCCTGCCTTTAAACCTATCGAATTTTTTAGGACTATTCGGGTTATTCGCATCTTCCTTGACGATGGTGAGGCCGGTCTTTTCCAAATATTCCAGCTTATAGCCTTTATCCAATGCAGCTGTGGTGAACCCGTCCCATTGGTCAAGACAATACCCCAGTTCAAACTTTTTTATGGTTTCATCGGTAAATCCGCGTTCCTTAAAATAACTCAGCCCTATGGCCTTACCAAGCTCCGATTCCCAAAGCATCTCCTTAAAATGGGTTTGGGCGAATTCAGATACCAGGTACATACTTTCCCGTTCATTGGCCTGTTCCTTTTCTTCGTTGGATTGCTCGGTCTCCTCTACTTCGATGTTGTATTTCTTGGCCAAATACTTTATCGCCTCCGGATAGGTAAAATGCTCATGCTCCATCAAAAAAGCCACAACGTTCCCTCCTTTTCCACTGCTGAAATCTTTCCAAATCTGTTTAACGGGCGACACCATAAAACTTGGCGACCTTTCGTCCGTAAACGGACTTAAACCTTTAAAATTGGACCCCGACTTTTTCAATTGCACAAAATCGCCGATGACCTCCTCTAACCGGGCGGTTTCATATACTTGATCAATGGTGCTTTTTGCAATCATAGATATCTTCCAAAAATTCGTTCTAGTGAGCGAAATAGGTTTGCTTAGAACCAAACCTTAAATGTATTAAAATTAAAGCGTTTGTTGCGTTAAAGAAGGGTTGGAATCTCTTATAAACTTCAGCCGAAGTAGCTGATTTATTTTTACTAAATTAGACTTTAATTAAGTACTGTATATGATTCTTTTCTTTGGAACACGACCCGGTAAACAAGAAATAAAACCGCTCACCGAGATACGTTGCCCTTATTGTAATCAAAACAGTTCGATGACCTTACACTGCCAAACGAATTATTTCCACTTATTTTGGATCAAACTTTTTAGAATATCCAGTTCTAAAACAATATCCTGTTCCCACTGTAAAAGAACGTATTTTGAAAATGAGTTTACAGAGGAGATGAGGGTCGCCCTGCATGGAAAAGAAACCGTTCAATAAGGGAATGCCTTCATGTGCTTTTTAAACAAAAAGCTCCATGAAGGCAAACTTGGGTACGTCGGCTCACCGATTACAAATCGAAGCGTAGGCCCAAGGATATATTTCTTTGATCGACCAGGGCGTCCTTAAAGATTGGGTTCAAATCATATTTTACATACAACAGCACCCCATCTACGCCCGCATATGCACTTAAACCATAAATCAAATCGTTGGTATTGTAGCCTCTTTTGAGTTTGTCCTTTACATTATCGCCATTTCTATCATACTTCAATTTTTGACGGGTACTCATATTAAAACCCGCATAGCCCCCTATCCCAATTCTAAATTGATCTTGAAGTGAATACCGCATGGTTTCCTCTGAGGTTTTCAAGGTCGAAGGACCAAATTCGAAATGTACCGGAAATACTAAATTATCCATCCTAAGTTTTGATTTATCCAAATCGAAGTCAAATTCTTGAAGTTCGGTCTGACCGTTCTCCAATGCTACAAAATATTGATTGTCTTTTGGTTTTAAACCGTTGAACTGAAACGAAAATCCGTAATTGAGCCTTAAAAAATTAGTGTTTTCAAAAACCCGGGTACGCCATTGCCAGCCTATTTCAAAAAACCGGCTGCCCCCTATTTTATAAGGTGAATCGTTCAACGATTGCCCTTCGATTATCGCAATGTTCAAACCAACCGCCAACACGAAGTCAGAGTACGTTCTTCGGTCGTACTGTATTTCCCTCTTCCATTTGTTAGTCTTAAAAAGTACGGCAGGCTTCCCATTGATATCGACTCCCAATCGAATACCCTTTCCATTTAAGGTATCGAATTCCATCAACACCAACGTTTTACCTTGATTGCGCTCCAATAAATTAATTTGATTGTCAATAATGGCCATTCTGTTCTCAATATTCAGGGCCCGTTTTTCGGCTGCCGCCTGTTTAAGCATGTTCGCTTTCTCTTCGGTAATACTCCCTTTGCTCAGCCGCTCGTTGATATTCTCGACTTCAAATTTTAAGGCCTCTTTTTCCTGTTGCGTAATTTTAGTTTTCTGCTCTTTAAGGACCTCGACCTCTTTCTGGTATTCCTCTTGGGCCTTGGCCGTTTGAAACATAAATAGCATGCTTAAAACGACCAAATACTTTGTAATTGTTCTCATGTTTTTTTGATTTTGATGATTGATGAATAAAACTCCGGTCCTCAACCCCATAGTGGTAAGAGGTAAAGGGTATTTAACTAATTAAGGACTAATTGTTACGGTCGGCCACCGCTGTCCTCACTTTAATAAAACCTGCCTTTAAAGAATTGAATATCTGGTCTCGGAAGGATTGATCAAGTTCACCCTCGACCTCGTTCAATAAAGCCATGGCATCGACCGATGCATCGGTCTTAAAAATTTGTTCCCTTAAAATATCTTGCTGTGCCTGTTTCAATAATGAATCCACCTCAGCATCGGTCACTGCGTTTGACCGTTCCATCGCATGTACCCTATTCAGCACCTCTTCCACTTTTTCATTAATGGTTTTCTCGTCGATTCCTACAATGAACTCAGCTTCCCCATTACTGGTGTTGGTATCCTTAAAAACAAGCCCTGGGCTATTGCGGCCTACCCTATATAATGTTGTGGTATCGACCCCAACAACCCTATTGCGCTCCGTCTCAAATTTCTTCGCTATCCCTTCCTCCTGATTCGTAACGTTTTCTTTTGCCTTGGTATCTGAAGTTTTCAGGTCGCCATTTTCATATTTAGGGGCACTGGATTCTTTTTTTGAATCTACCAACACAGGTTCTTCGATGCTAGCTTTGTGGTTGGCCTCAAGGTAAAAAAGGGAAATCGTAATTACGATCAATAGGCTTGCCGCTATCCCCATCCATACGCGATACGGACTCTTTGATTTGGGAAGAGGCTGAAGTTGCCCAGCAATCCGCTCCCATGCCTTAGATGAAGGTTCCAGTTCACGCTCCTTTAACCGGGACTTTATATACTGTTCAAATTTATTGGTTTCCATACCCTAAAATATTTTGCTTTTTTAATTGCTCCTGGAGCATTTTACGCGCTTTAAAGAATTGTGATTTTGAGGTACTTTCGGAAATGGAGAGCATTTCGGCAATCTCCCGATGCTTATATCCTTCTACTACAAACAACACAAAAACCATTTTATACCCCTGTGGTAGACTATCGATAAGCTGTTGCACGTACTCTGTATCCAAATCCGTAGTTTGTACTTCCCCAAAGCCTTGGTTACTCTCAAAAATTTCATCATCATAGACCACAAATTGCTGCTTACGTAAGAAAGAAATACTCTCCCGCACCATAATGCGTCGCAACCACCCTTCAAAAGACCCTTCAAATCGATACGTATCTAACTTATTGAACATCTTTACGAAACCCTGTACCATCACATCCTCCGCAAAATGAAGGTCTTTGATATACTGTCGACATACGCCCAACATTTTAGGTGCGAACTTTTTGTAGAGTAATTCCTGAGCCCCATGCTGACCAGCGATCGCTTTTTTAATAAGCTGTTTTTCGTTTTTATAAAAGGGTATGAGTTTCAAAATATGGTTTTGGTCTTCTTTTATAATAGACGTATTCGCGCCTATAATAGTTGCCTGAAGGGCTTAAATTAGTACATAAAAAATTCAATCAACTGAATTTCAGTTCGTTGAATTTATAAAATACCGATTACATATCTGCTTTTTTTGCTTAGAAACCTTATTGAAAGAGGATGAACCCCACTAAGGATACAGTGCTGCGTTTTGAGATGTGCGAACATAAGATGTTGACGAGCATTCTGGAGGTTATGAGGCAGGTCAAGACATCATATATGCTAAACAGGCTCGATACAGTGCTTTGAACAAGCGAGTTCAGAATAGTGCCTATTCCTTAAGCTAATCTTTTACTTCTTGCGTTCCACTACATAATTGACCATCAGTTCCAATGCGGCCCTATACGTAGATTCTGGATAAATCTTAAGCAATTCTAGGGCCTCGTCCTTATAATAAAGCATTTTTTGTACCGCATACTCCAAACCCCCTTTTTCCTTAACGAATGAAATCACTTGTTTCACCCTTTTTTTATCCTTGTTATGATTTTTGACCGAATTGATGATCCACCGCTTTTCTTTGGCGCTACAGTGATTTAATGCATAAATTAAGGGAAGTGTCATTTTTTGTTCCTTGATATCGATACCGGTCGGCTTTCCGATGTTCTCTTCCCCATAGTCGAACAGATCATCTTTTATTTGAAAGGCCATACCACATAACTCGCCAAATTTCCGGAATATTTCCACTTCCTCACTTTCTGGCTTTACGGAACAGGCACCCAAAGAGCAGCAGGCCGCAATAAGCGTTGCGGTTTTCTGACGTATGATGTCATAGTAGATGTCTTCGGTAATGTCTAAACGTCTCGCCTTTTCAATTTGCAACAGTTCGCCTTCGCTCATTTCGCGGACCGCCACCGATATAATCTTGAGCAAATCGAAATCCCCGTTATCGATGGACAAAAGAAGTCCTTTCGAAAGCAGATAATCCCCTACCAATACGGCTATCTTGTTTTTCCAAAGCGCATTGATGGAGAAGAAACCTCTACGCTTATTGCTTTCGTCAACTACATCATCATGTACCAAAGTAGCGGTATGGATCAACTCAATGACCGATGCGCCTCTGTAAGTGCGTTCATTGACCTCGCCATTATTCAGCAATTTGGCGGTGAGAAATACGAACATGGGCCGCATCTGCTTCCCTTTTCGATTAACGATGTAATGGGTGATTCTATTGAGCAGGGCCACCTTCGAGGTCATGGAATCCCTGAATTTGGACTCGAACAACTCCATTTCCTGGGATACAGGTTCCTTTATTTGCGCTACTATTTTCAGATGCTCTTTTTATAGGATGCGAAATTACGTAAAAGCGATTAGTTTTCAGTAGTTAGCGGTCCGTTGTCCGTTGTCCGTTGTCCGTTGTCCGTTGTCCGTTGTCCGTTGTCCGTTGTCCGTTGTCCGTTAAAAAAATACTTCCAAGTTAGAAAAAGAACTTTTCCCTAACTAAAATCCTTAATTTTCACTCTTAACTCTTAACTCTCAACTTCTCTAGACTTCTCACTTCTCACTTCTCACTTCTCACATCTGATTACCTCAAACTTCGCACCTGCTTCTACCGCTAAGCTTTGTTCGCCAATTGTCCGCAAGCGGCATCAATATCCTTTCCCCTTGAGCGACGTACGGTCACGGTAATCCCATTTTTTTCAAGGGTGGTCACATATCTATCGATGGCGTCGTTGGAAGCCTGTTTGAACTCACCGTCATCAATGGGATTATATTCGATCAGGTTCACTTTTGATGGGGCGAACCTACAGAACGCTACCAGCGCATCTACATCTTTCTGCTGATCATTGATCCCTTCCCAAACGACATATTCGTACGTAATTCTACTTTTGGTCTTTTGATACCAATATTGCAAGGATTCCCTTAAATCGGCCAAGGTAAATTTTGCGTTAAAGGGCATGATGGAGGTTCGGATATCGTCGATGGCAGAATGTAACGAAACCGCCAATTTGAACCGCACTTCGTCATCGGCCATTTTTTTGATCAGTTTGGGCACGCCCGAGGTAGAAACCGTAATCCGCTTCGGTGACATTCCGAGTCCATCCGAAGAAGTAATCATCTCGATGGCCTTTAATACATTGTTGTAGTTCATCAACGGCTCACCCATACCCATGAACACGATGTTGCTCAGGGGCCTATCGAAATAAAGCCGGCTTTCGTTATCTATGGCAACCACTTGATCGTAGATTTCATCAGGATTTAAATTTCGCATGCGCTTTAACCGTGATGTCGCGCAAAAACGACAATCAAGGCTACAGCCCACCTGACTTGATACACACGCCGTAGTCCTGG
>JBARCC010000266.1:0-7087 GCA_049793635.1 Maribacter sp.
GTTAAAGGCATTTGCGACCTTGTTGAAAGAGGGCTCTTGGGTAGAAGCGGTTATCGAAAAAGGCCAACCGGATCGAGAGCCCATCCCAAAGGCAGATATTCGGAAAATGCTGTTCCCATTGGGACCGGTCGTGGTTTTTGGTGCGAGTAATTTTCCCCTGGCGTTTTCGACCGCAGGTGGGGACACGGCAAGTGCCTTGGCCGCAGGTTGCCCCGTCATCGTCAAAAGCCATCCCCTGCATTCGGGTACCGGCGAATTGGTTGCCTCGGCCATTATCAAAGCCGCTGAAAAAACGGGCATGCCGAACGGTGTATTCTCAAATTTGAACGGGAGCGGCATCGAGGTGGGGCAACAGTTGGTACTGCACCCTGGCATAAAAGCGGTTGGTTTTACGGGAAGCATACAAGGGGGCACCGCTTTGTATACCTTGGCCAACGACCGCAAAGAACCTATACCGGTTTTTGCGGAAATGGGGAGCATCAACCCCGTGGTCGTGCTGCCTTCAGCATTGGAGAACGACCTTCAGAAATGGGCTTCTGCATATGCAGCTTCCATTACGGCGGGATCGGGTCAATTTTGTACCAATCCAGGCCTTTTGTTGGCCATTAAAAGCTCAAGCTTAGACCGGTTCATCACTATATTGTCTGAGGAACTCGAAAAAACGGAACCTTCTTGGATGGTGCATCCTAACATTCTTTCCAGATATGAAGACGGGAAAAAGGAACTATCAAAACAAGGTGGCGTTACGGTGACCACGGATACGCCAAAAGAGGCAGCGGGGCATACCGCTATTCCCGCCATGATATCGGTCAACGGCACCAATTTTTTGAATAATCCTCAATTGCATAAGGAGGTTTTTGGTCCATTTTCGATGGTAGTACGTTGCGATAATGCAGAACAGATACGGAAAATCTTGAACAATATGGATGGCCAGCTGACCGGCACTATTCTTGGAAGCGAGGATGATTTAAAAAAGCATGATTCCATTGTCGATGCACTTCAAAATAGGGTGGGTCGTATGTTGTTCAATGGGGTCCCAACAGGGGTAGAGGTATGTTCGTCAATGGTGCATGGCGGACCCTTTCCCGCTTCTACAGACGCCCGTTTTACCTCTGTCGGAACTTCGGCGATAAAGCGTTGGGTACGCCCGATTTCCTTTCAAGACTGGCCCAATGCACTGTTGCCAAAAGCCTTGCAGAATGAAA
Source organism: Maribacter sp. (assembly GCA_049793635.1). Taxonomy (GTDB): domain Bacteria; phylum Bacteroidota; class Bacteroidia; order Flavobacteriales; family Flavobacteriaceae; genus Maribacter. The sequence goes on from JBARCC010000266.1 coordinate 1,206, forward strand.
ATCCATTAGGTATCACGCGTGTAGTCGAAGGGCATTATACCACATAAAAGGCTATGGGAATGAAAAAAAATCGGCGCACGTTTTGTTTAAGGGTTCTCATCGTATTTTGGCTTTTTCTATCCATGCCTACGGGCGCGCAAGAAGCAAATCAAGGTTTGGCCACCATCATCAAAACGGTGGAAGGCTATGCTTCCTATGACAGGGCGTTACATCCCTTAGGCGTTTTTAGGGAGTCTCATGAACAACGAGATGCTTCTTTTGCCGAAGAACAACTGAACCTATTAAAGAATTTAAATACCAGCACTTTTTCTGAAACGGAACTGATTTCTTGGGAACTTTTGAAGTTTACCTTAAAAAACCAAATAGAGGAATTCAGGTATAAAATGTATCTAAACCCGATACAGGCCGATCAAGGGTTTCACCTTAACCTAAATTACAGGATAAAGCCTATTTTAAACGATACCGATGCAACAGCGTATTTGAACATGTTGGAAGCCATTCCAACATTTGTGGATGAGCATATAACCCTCTTAAAAAAAGGACTGGAAGAAGGGTTATCGCAACCAAAAGTAATTTTCAAGGGCTATGAAGCCACCTATGACACCCATATCGTTGATGATTATGCGCAGAGCAGTTTTTACGAACCCGTAAAGAACTTGCCTGAACTGATGGGTTCTTCTAAAAGGGATTCAGTGACCATCGCCGCACAGCAATTGATTGGGGACAAAGTGGTTCCTGCTTTTCGAAAGATAAAATCATTTTTTGAATCGGAATACCTCCCTAAAACAAGAACTGCCATAGGGGTCTCTGAAACACCAAAGGGTAGGGAGTTTTATCAAAATAGAATCAATTATTACACGACCACAGATGAATATACTGCCGATGACATTCACAACATTGGTCTTTCTGAAGTAGCCCGGATCAGGGCTGAGATGGAGAAGATTATAGAACAAGTCGAATTTGAAGGATCATTTGCGGCGTTTCTGAATTTTTTAAGGACCGATAACCAGTTTTATACCACAAGCGGCGATGAACTTTTAATGCATGCCAGGGATATTGCCAAACGGATCGATGCCGAACTACCGAAATATTTTAAAACGCTACCACGAAGACCCTACGGGGTCATTAAAGTTCCGGATGCGATTGCCCCAAAATATACGGGGGGTAGGTATTCGGGTCCTTCGTCGGATACCCAACCGGGTTTTTATTTGGTTAACACCTATAAGTTGGGCAGCAGGCCTCTATATACCTTACCATCCTTAACGGCCCATGAAGCCGTGCCGGGACATCATTTACAGGGTAGTCTGAACAATGAGTTGGGAGATAGCATCCCTAAATTCAGAAGAGACCTATACTTATCCGCCTACGGGGAGGGCTGGGCCTTGTATACCGAATTTTTAGGGAATGACATGGGTATCTATCGAACGCCCTATGAAGCATTTGGCAAGCTCACGTACGAAATGTGGCGCGCCTGTAGATTGGTGGTGGACACGGGAATACATGCAAAAGGGTGGACCCGTGATGCCGTAATCGACTATATGACCAACAATACGGCATTATCAACACACGAAATCACTACCGAAACCGATCGTTACATTGCTTGGCCGGGTCAGGCGATTTCGTATAAGATCGGAGAATTGAAAATACGGGAGTTGCGCAAAAATGCGGAGGAAGCACTTGGAAAGGACTTTGATATCCGTGATTTTCATGAAGTGATTCTAGCGCAGGGGACCGTAACCCTTCCCATTTTGGAGCGAAGGGTAGCGGCCTACATCAGTCATAAAACCGAGAAGTCGAATGGCCAGTAGTAGCTTTGTCTGTATCGATGCCCATACCTGTGGCAATCCTGTGCGGGTCGTCAAACAAGGTGGCCCCCAATTGTTAGGGGCCACCATGCGTGAAAAAAGGCAACACTTTTTAAGGGAATACGACTGGATACGGAAAGGGCTTATGTTCGAGCCCCGCGGTCACGATATGATGAGTGGGAGCATTTTTTATCCACCCAGCGATCCTGAAAACGACTTCGGAATTCTTTTTATAGAAACCAGCGGTTGCCTGCCCATGTGCGGTCACGGAACCATAGGGGCGATTACTATTGGTATTGAGGAGGGATTGATCAATCCTAAACTACTTGGACAGGTACGGATGGAAACACCGGCAGGTTTGGTGAACATAAAATACCAACAGACCGGAAAAAAGGTAGACTGGGTACAACTTACGAACGTGAAATCATATTTGGCGGCAACCGACCTCATGATTGATTCCTCAGATTTGGGAGTGTTGAGCATCGATGTTTCCTACGGAGGTAATTTTTATGCCATCATAGACCCCCAGAAAAATTTTGGGGGTATTGAACAGTATTCGGCGAGTACATTGATTCAGTTCAGTCAAGAGATCAGAGAGAAAATCAATCTGAAATATCAGGATGCGTTCATCCATCCAGAGGATTCGACAATCAAAAATGTGAGCCATATATTATGGACCGGTAAAACCATCTTGGATACCTCGACCGCAAGAAATGCGGTGTTTTACGGCGATAAGGCCATAGACCGATCTCCTTGCGGTACAGGTACTTCGGCACGTATGGCACAATGGCACGCCAAAGGGAAATTAAAAGTACATGAAGATTTTATAAATGAGAGTTTTATTGGGTCTCGGTTTATAGGAAGGGTCGAGGAGGAAACCACCTTAGCGGGCCTACCTGCCATCATTCCCAGCATAAAAGGTTGGGCTAAAATTTATGGACAGAATACGATTACCATAGACGATGATGATCCCTATGCCTACGGATTTCAAGTAATTTAGGGAGGTGTAATCTATAAAGAGCGTGTTATGGAATGGAAGATTGGAATAATGGTGTTTTAAGCAGGGGTAACTAGAATTAAAATGGCAAAGAATATCGTAATCATTGGTGGAGGAATCGTGGGGTTGTGTGCCGCCTATTTTTTGAATAAGCAGGGTCATCATATTACTGTAATTGACAAGGGTGATATTACCTCTGGCGCATCTTTTGTGAATGCAGGGTACATTACACCTAGTCACATCATTCCCCTTGCATCTCCTGGGATGATTGCCCAAGGAATAAAAATGATGTTCAATTCCGCTAGTCCCTTCTATATGAAACCAAGGCTGGATATGGATTTTTTGACATGGTCCTGGTATTTTCACAAATCATCTACGAAGGCGAAGGTCGAAAAGGCGATCCCTGTGATACGGGACATCAACCTCATGAGTAGGGAGTTGTTTTCGGATATCAAAAACTCGGGGGATTTAGGAGATTTTCAATTGGAGCGAAAGGGGCTTTTGATGTTATACAAAACACAGGCAAGTTATGTGCATGAGATGGATGTGGCAAAGAGGGCGAGCTTTCTTGGTCTGGAAGTGTCTGAATTGGATAAAAGGCAACTGTCGGAGATAGAGCCCAATATTAAAATTGCGGCCGAGGGTGCCATTCATTATGAATGTGATGGGCATACGACCCCGACAGAATTCATGCCGAAAATGCTGCAGTATTTGAAAGAGAAGGGCGTTATTGTTCTAACGAACGAGGAAGTGACCGATATAGCATCAAATGACCATCAGATCAAGAACGTTATTACCGATAAGGGCGTATATGCTCCCGACGAGGTTGTTTTGGCTGCCGGGTCTTGGAGCGGGGACCTTTCGAAAAAATTACACCTAAAACTATCCTTGCAGGGAGGTAAGGGGTATCGTATTAATGTGGAACGTGAAACGGGAATTTCTATGCCCGCCATCTTAATGGAGGCAAAAATGGCGGTAACCCCCATGAACGGCTTTACTCGTTTTGCTGGAACGATGGAGTTTTCAGGAAATAATACGATTGTTAGAAAAGAACGGGTGTTGGCCATCGCCAACGGGGCAAAAGCCTTTTATCCTGAGTTGGACATCAACGCGAACGAAATTGAAAGCGCAAAAACGGGCCTAAGACCGGTTTCTCCAGACGGTCTTCCCTACATTGGAAAATCAGCTAGCATAAGAAACCTTACGATCGCTACCGGACATGCGATGATGGGTTGGAGTTTGGGTCCCGCGACGGGAAAGTTGGTTTCCGAAATTATAGAAGGTAAAAAAACGTCAATGGCAATTCAGGCTTTTTTACCTGAAAGGAAGTTCAATTAACACATTGGCCCATTTTATGAGGTCTATTTGTGCTTCTCATAATTCCTTGTTTCCGAATGTTTTCGTGTATCGAAAGAGCTAACAGGAGTGATTCTAAATGCGATGGAACGTTAAATATCTCCATACCAGAAATAATTGCCCTAGTGTTGCCTATTATACGAATTCGATAAAGTTGATTTCATAAAGCTCTTACTCAAATGCCATTAACTCGCCAATCTAAGGCTGCTTTTAAGCGCTCTGTGTATTTTTTGAATCAATAATTTTTCTAGAATGGGTTTGGTCATGAAATCACTAACCCCTAATTTTTGAACCCTAAGAGCACTTGCCTCCGTACAATCTGCAGAGAGTACGATTATAGGAATATGTTGGCAAACCTGCGCGACCTCACCCGTTCTAATCTTTTCGATGGCTTCAAAACCATCCATAATGGGCATTTGTAAATCCATCAGCACCACATCGAATTTATTCTTTCCCAGTAGTTCTAGTCCTTCTTGTCCGTTATTGGCAATAGCGAGGTGCACTTCAGGATGCTTTCTCATAAAAAGTTTGATAACGGTCTGGTTCATTTTATTATCCTCCACCAAAAGCACTTTGCAATTTGTCAAAGGTTGCGGCGGCTCTATGTGGTCGGGTACCTTTTCATAGTCCAATACCAAGGTACAGGTAGTTCCACCACTAGAATTCCTACGAAGGTCTATGTGTCCGTTTTGCAAATCTACACCGGTTTTTACGATGAAAAGCCCCAATCCCAAACCTTCGAATTGCCGTTTATCCTCAAAAGAATGTTTGGTGAAGGATTCAAATGCCGTACTTATTTTTTCCTCGGAAATACCAATGCCCGTATCCCGTATTGTGACCGAAAGGCTAACCTTATTATCTTTTTGGTCTGTGACCTTCACATCGAGACACACCTCTCCCGCGGAAGTGAATTTTAAGGCGTTGTCCAGAAGATTCGACAAAATTTGGGTAAGCTTTTCTTTGTCTCCGATAATTTCTCTAGGTAGGTCTTCGCACGGTGTCCCTTTAAAGGATAGGTTTTTTAATCTTGCCCTGTGTGCAATGCTATCCTGCACGTTGAGCATTACTTTTTGAAGATTGAAAGGCGCCTCTCGAAGCACATAGTTTCCTTTTTCGATATCGGTAAAATCCACAATGTCATTAATGGAGGATAATAATGCTTTTGAGGAGGCCATGATAAGCTGCGCATGTTCCGTTTGGCTGACCGTTGCGGATTCGCTTTCTATAGACGAGGCAACACCCATAATGAGATTTAACGGAGTGCGCAGTTCGTGGCTTAGATTCGACAGGAAGTAATTTTTTATTTCGTTCATATCCTTGAGACGTTGCAATGCGATGCGTTGGTTTACTTCATTTTCTTGCCTCAAAGACTTGATTCGGTTACTCATGGAGATGGAAAGGAAAATTATTTCTAGTCCCGTACCGAATTTAGGACCGTTTTCGGCAAAGAAGGAGTGGGGGAGAATTCCTAGGTTGTTGAGAATGAAAACAACGAAACCTAGGACCAAAAAAGAAATTCCACCAATGAAAAAAAGGTCGATGTTTTGCTTTTTGTACATTTTAAGAATAATGGACCCCACCACCGAAAGCAACACCAATAGGCCAAGAATATTGGCGATAGGATATCCATATTCCAGAAACCCTGGGAAGACCAAGAGCCCTAAAATGGTCAACACCAATAGGAACATTGCGCTTCCAAAAATTTTGGGCAATAGCGGATGCAC
>JBARCC010000267.1:0-3964 GCA_049793635.1 Maribacter sp.
GCTTAGAGAAAATGGCATCCAATTGGTCACATGGAACGAGGTTTCGCGCGCGCAATAAATAGGGCTGAAGCGGTTAGAATGTTCACAAGAAAGCGCTATTTTAACACCTTAGGTATAAGCGACCAAGTTATGCGGTTTTATTGAATCGATAGATAGCCGAGCCAACATAAAGAATAGTACGATGTATACAAAAAAAGTGTTTAGCATAAAGGATATGGCAAAGTGGACTCGGTACGAGACCCTTTTATTTATAGCCATTAGTACGATATGCGTCGCACTCTATTATTTTTTTGAATTGGATTGGTTGAAAATCCCGTGGACACCCTTGGCGTTAATCGGTACGGCAGTTGCGTTTGTTATCGGGTTTCAAAATAATTCCGCGTATGGGAGGATTTGGGAGGCTAGAAAAATTTGGGGTGGAATCGTGAATACCTCAAGGACCTTTGGGATGTTCGTTCAGGATGTGGTGACCAATCAAGAGGTTAAGGAAGATGTCACGACCGAAGAGATACAACATGAGATAAAAGTGCTTACCTATAGGCATATTGCCTGGATGACCGCATTGCGCCATGCCATGCGAGTCTCCCAACCTTGGGAGACCGTCGTTCATGAGAAAGCGAACAAGGAATGGAGCAAACTAATAAGTCCGCCCGAATGGAATACGGAGGTCATGGAAGATTTGAAACCATATTTGTCCGATGCGGATATAGCCTATGTCAAAAGCAAGAACAATAAACAAACAGCGGTACTGTACTTACAGTCCCATCACCTCAAACGCCTAAGGGATAAAGGGATGCTGTGGGAATTCTCATTTTTGGAGCTGGAAAGTGTCTTGCAGGAACTCTTTACCCTCCAAGGCCAATCCGAGCGGATAAAGAACTTTCCATATCCCCGACATTTTGCTTCGTTGAATCATTATTTTATGTGGATTTTTGTACTGCTGTTACCTTTGGCGCTCGTTCCACAGTTTGCCGAAATCGGTAGTGAGATTTCCGATATACAACCCGTCATCGGTAAATGGTTCATTTGGCTGGCAATTCCATTTTATACGGTCGTCGCCTGGATATTCCACACCATGGAACGAATCGGGAGGACGGGTGAGAACCCTTTTGAAGGCTCGGCGAACGATGTTCCCATTTCGACCATTGCCCGTGGAATAGAAATCGATTTGAGACAGAATTTGGGCGAAGCATTGGAAGATATTCCCAAACAGTTTCCGATGGCCCATGATACACAGATGTAACCAATAGCAATTGTTCCGCGATTAACATTCACATTGACATAAAGTAGTCAGCAGTGCTGATCATGGGATAGCACGAGGTCTGAGAAATTACAGTTTAATCCCTCATTGAGGATTTAATTCCCCGAGGCTTGCCTCGAAATATTAACTATATGTTCAGAAGCATACCTCGTATCCTTGGGTCCAGGTTGTTGATTTTTAAATGTAGTTTCCATGACCAACTTCAGTATCTTGCAACTATACATAACGATGATGAATATAAACTTACTATCCTGTGATGCACAACGGCCGGACAAAAGAGCGATAGCGCAATGCATAACGGATATATCTGTACATGGTAACGATGCGTTATCGAATGAACTCGTTGCCATTCTTTTAGAGGGCGATGCCGTGGATATCGAAGTGGAAGATAAAAATTCTGGAACAGCCTTGAGGGCACTGCGCAAATTGGACATCGATTACGAAATCATCGAATAAAAAATGAACTATGAACTTTAGGGAGATAGTACCTTTAATAGGGGTAGGAATAGCGGTCATCAACATCGTGTTTTCCTTTTTTGGCGATGCGACCAGAGCAAGCATATTCTCGATTGAAATGGATATTTGGGTCTATAGATTGGTGTGGTTGGTTTTAGCCGGATTTATGTTTTTCAGCTACCTACAGCGCTCCAAAGCATCCGGAGAAAATTGAAATTTTCAGTGTTTTGCATCGTAGTTTATAATAAAAAAATAGGAGTGTTTAGTTTCGTTGATTGTTGTTCGTTAATCGTTAATCGTTAATCGTTAATCGTTAATCGTTGTTCGTTGATTGTTATTCTTTGTTGGTTTTTCGTTTTTCTTCTCTAAACTCTAAACTCTAAACTCTAAACTCTAAACCCTAAACCCTAAACCCTACACCCTAAACCCTAAACCCTAAACCCTAATCCCTTACTCGGTATACACCACCCCATCCTTCATCACAAAAGACACGTTCTGCATTACGCTGATGTCCTCAATAGGATTCCCCTCAACGGCGATGATATCGGCCAAAAATCCTTTTTTCAACTGACCAAGTTGGTCTAAATGAAACATGGTTGCATTTTCAGAGGTTGCGGACTTGAGCACTGCTAAAGGTTTCATTCCGTAGTCGACCATAAGTTCTAGCTCACGGTAATTTTCGCCATGGGTAAAGACGCCCACATCACCACCGAAGACCATCTGTACTCCAGACTCTAGGGCAGTTTTAAAAGATTTCCGTTTTGCTTGAATACGTTCTGGTTCCGGTTCGGTTACTTTGTTCCAACCTTGGTATCGGGTAATGGCGTCGCCAGCGGCCAGCGTAGGGCAGAAGCCGATTCCTTTTTCCTTCATCATTTTAAAGATTTCCAGCGTTCCACCATCGCCATGTTCGATGGTTTCCACACCCCCTTTTATGGCACGTAGCATGCCTTCGGGAGTACTTGCATGGGCAACAACATGTTTTCCTGCGCTGGTTGCGGTGGCCACCATGGCATCTATTTCTTCCTGTAGAAAAGTAGGTTGGGAATCCGCCCCTGTGGTCCATCGGTAATCGGCATAGATTTTAATGAAATCGGCGCCGTTGCCCATTTGCCTTCGCACGGTTTCGATGCACTGGTCAATACCGCTTGCAGGTTCCGCACCCAAGGGAACGGTGACCCCATCGTGAAATCCCTTTGGTCCGTACGCCCCTGTGGCTACAATAGCGGGACCCGCTACCAGCAAACGCGGACCGGGAATGAGTCCGTCGTCGATCGTTTTTTTCAAATAGACATCGGTATAGCCCGCACCTTCGGCCCCCAGGTCCCGCATTGTGGTCACCCCGGCCATAAGTGAATTTTTAACGTGGAGGGTACCCCGAATAGCACGCTCTACTGGGGACTCCATAAGTACTTGGTCGTTCCAACCCGTTTCGTTGTAAGGATGTAGCAACACATGGGAATGGCCCTCGATCAGGCCGGGCATCAGTGTAGTTCCCTTTAGTTCGATAGTTGTGGTGGGGTTCAGTTTCTCAGCTCCGGAAGCGTTCCCGACATAGCTTATTTTGGTATCGGTGACTACGACCACCCAATTTTCATGTAGCTCCAATCCATCAAAAACACGATCAGGCACCAAAAGGGTTTGGGAAAAACTTAGATGGATGAACAGGATACTTAGAAGCGAAAGGTATTTCATAAGGTATTGTTATGGTTTGGTCCGTGCGGAGTTCAACAGGCTATCCAATGTTTGTTTGGAATATACTTTTCCTTGTTTTATCACTAGTTCTATATCGGTGGTATTCTTGATATCCTTCAACGGATCATTGTTCAAAAAAACCAAGTCCGCTATTTTACCTTCGGATATACTCCCGTAATCGGAATCCTTTTCCAGGAAATTACTTCCATTTAAAGTCGATGACCTTAAGGCATCCAAAGGAGATATTCCTGCGTTGACCATGGCTTCCAGTTCCTTATGCAGCGAAATTCCGGGATAGGTATAGCTATTATACGCCCCACTATCGGAACCTGCCAATAGGGAAACACCTGCTGTGTTCAAAGATTTTGCAAGTTTACCAAAAAAGGTATCCAACTGCTTACGGTCGGCCACTGTTTTTGCATCGGCATTTTTGACGCGGTCAATTCTACCTTGATAGGTTTTCTGAATGCCTTCGGACATATATGCTAAGTAGTCATCCTTAGTATGGTCAACTTCATCTAAATAACTAAGGGTGTGACCGATGTGTAGGGT
>JBARCC010000268.1:0-3931 GCA_049793635.1 Maribacter sp.
TATCAAAACAACCGATCCGCTTTTGGCGTTCTGCCAATAAGCTCAATTTTAAAAAGTTAAAAATAACTATTGTGGCCGTAGCGTATCGCTAAAGGCCGAAAACTAAAATACAATTCAAAATGGCAAAAGATATAAAGTTTGATATTGATGCAAGAGACGGACTCAAAAGAGGCGTTGATGCATTGGCGAATGCGGTAAAGGTAACATTAGGCCCAAAGGGTAGAAATGTGATCATTAGCAAATCGTTCGGTGCACCACAAGTAACTAAAGATGGTGTTACTGTTGCAAAAGAAATAGAATTGGCCGATCCATTGGAAAACATGGGCGCCCAAATGGTAAAGGAAGTTGCATCCAAGACCAACGATTTGGCCGGTGACGGTACCACGACCGCTACGGTATTAGCGCAAGCTATCGTTAAGGAAGGTTTGAAAAATGTTGCCGCTGGCGCAAATCCGATGGATTTGAAACGAGGTATCGATAAGGCCGTAGAAGCCATCGTAGCCGATTTGGCAAAACAGGCAAAAAAAGTAGGTGATTCTTCAGAGAAGATAAAGCAGGTTGCTTCAATTTCCGCCAATAACGACGAAACGATCGGCGAACTCATTGCCAAGGCATTCGGAAAGGTTGGAAAAGAAGGAGTTATTACCGTGGAGGAAGCTAAAGGAACGGATACCTATGTAGATGTCGTAGAGGGTATGCAGTTTGATAGAGGATACCTTTCCCCCTATTTTGTTACCGATTCTGAAAAGATGGTATCACAATTAGAAAACCCCTACGTTTTGTTGTTCGATAAGAAAATCTCTTCGATGAAGGATTTACTTCCCGTTCTGGAACCGGTCGCACAATCGGGGAAACCACTCTTAATCATCGCTGAAGATGTCGATGGTGAAGCGTTGGCTACCTTGGTGGTAAACAAATTAAGAGGCTCGTTGAAGATTGCAGCGGTGAAGGCTCCAGGATTTGGCGATCGTAGAAAGGCCATGCTAGAGGATATCGCCATCCTAACAGGTGGTACCGTTATATCCGAAGAAAGAGGATTCTCTTTGGACAACACGACATTGGACATGTTGGGTACGTGCGAAAAAGTAAGTATCGACAAGGACAATACAACCATCGTGAACGGTGGTGGTGTTGCTAAGGACATAAAGACAAGGGTCAACCAAATTAAGTCGCAAATAGAGACTACTACGTCTGATTATGACAAGGAAAAACTTCAGGAACGTTTGGCTAAATTGGCCGGCGGTGTAGCCGTACTATACGTAGGCGCTGCGTCCGAAGTTGAGATGAAAGAGAAAAAAGACCGTGTTGATGATGCCCTACACGCTACGAGAGCTGCGGTGGAAGAAGGTATTGTCGCTGGTGGTGGTGTAGCTTTGGTAAGAGCAAAAGCAGTGCTCTCTAAAGTAGCCGTGGAAAACGAAGATGAAGCGACCGGACTACAAATCGTGGCCAGGGCCGTTGAAGCTCCTTTGCGAACCATCGTATCAAATGCGGGTGGTGAAGGTTCTGTGGTCATTGCCAAGATCTTGGAAGGCAAAGGCGACTACGGGTATGATGCCAAGTCGGAAAAATATGTTGACATGATGAAAGCTGGTATCATCGATCCCGCAAAAGTAACCAGGGTCGCGTTAGAAAATGCAGCTTCTGTTGCAGGTATGATTTTGACTACCGAGTGTGCATTAACGGATATCAAAGAAGATGCTCCTTCAGGACCACCAATGGGTGGCGGTATGCCAGGCATGATGTAGGTCGGTAGCACCGACAGGCTATTTATGAGTTTGTTCGTGGTTATACCTTATTAAAACCCGCTTTTGGAAAATTCCGAAAGCGGGTTTTTCATGCTTTTATACCCACAAAAAAACCACCTTCTTTATTTACAAAAGGTGGTTTTCATGTCCAAAAGGTAACAGCCTATCCCATAGGCTTCAACCAACTACTTCTTTTTAGGAGCAGCCTTTGGAGCAGCCTTTTTACCAGCTTTTGCTGGAGAAGGCTTTGCAGCAGGTTTCCCAGCTGATTTTGCTTGTGCCATTAGAATAGAATTTAAAATAAATGTATACTAATGTATTTCAGATTTTGATTCGTGATAATTTCGTTGGGAAAAAATTAACTAAAATTCCGTTTTGCTGTAGGGCCTATAAAAGCAAACAAAAAAAGCCCGGCAACACCGTGGGTTACATTTTATGGCTTGCCCCATCATCGGAATTATCCTCACGGTATCTACAGCATGGATGTACGCTATTGTAAGCCTCTTCCGTAGCCTTTAGCTCTTTGGTATCATGACCCACTTCCACGAGGGCCGTTTTAATCTTCATGGCATCGGTTTTGCGTTCATCCATGATCACGGACAATTGATGTGTTGGTATATCCCAAACCGCATATTTTACACCTTTTACATGTAAGGCGGCTGTTTCAATCCGCTCTTTGCACATGGTACATTTACCATTTACATCAAATACCATTTTTTTATTCTTATCCTGTGCGTACGTCAAAAGCGTAAGCAGCAGCATTGAAATTGATAAAACTGTTGTTTTCATGTTTCTTTTTTTTAGTTATAAAATTTTAAATCTGAATCCTGCATAAAACATCCTTCCCATGATTGGGGCAAAGACTATGGTGGTATCAAAATTTGGACCAAAGGGATTATCCGCAGCCAAAACAGGATTCACTTGACGCTCTCCGGTTAGGTTTTCACCGCCAACATAAATCTCGAACTCTTTTGAAAATACCTTTGTTAGTTGGGCATTCATTAGGTTATAGGGTGATGAAAAATCGCCCAATCGATATTGTATTGGATTGGAACTGGTATCGGGCAATCTCATTTTTCCAAAACTATGCAACGTATAGTCAAATTTCCACTGTGCCCCATTATCCAAAAGCTTTGTTTCATACCCCAAGTTAACAAAAAAACGGTGTTGTGCCTGCAAGGGTTTTTGGAGGTTTCCTCTCCTGTAATCCGTAGAAACGTCATAGAATTTGTAGGAGGTCCTAAAATTTAAACGGGACAACAGCTCGTAATTTACTTCCGCCTGAAAGCTTTTGGCGCTACTCTCACCTTCCAGATTATAAAAGGAAACCTCTTGCGGATTTTCCCAATCCACAACGATTTGATTTTCAAAATCCGTCACGTAATAATCGAGTGAAATATCCCCTTTCCTATTTAAAAAACTAAATCCCTGTAAAAAACTGACTCCATAGTTCCATGCATCCTCAGGCTCGAATCCATATACGCTGCCTCCTTCATCCAAGAGGTTGATTTCCCTGGCGGATGCAAATAGCTGTTGATTTTCAGCAAAAATATTGGCTGCCCTTTTTCCCCTACCAAAAGACCCACGCAAACTACCGGATACCCATGGGGTGTAGCGAATATGGAATCTTGGCGTGATAAATGTCCCCAACCTGTTATGGTCATCTACACGCAGACCGGCAGTTAAGCTTACCTTTTCCAAATTCTCATAGCTGTACTCCATAAAAGCCCCAAAGGAAGTGTCCGCTCTGGAAAAATCTATCGCGGTCACCGCCTCGTTATATCCATCATAAGCGAAAGAAAGACCCGTTTTAAATTTATTTCTGGTATCTCCAATAATGGAGTTAAAAAGCAAACTTGAAAAAATGCTTTCATGGTCAATACTATAGGTTCTTCTACCAAAATAAGAATCCTGTTTATGAAAACTATACGCGGTTTGAAACCCGAAACTTTGAAAAGGTAATGCTGGAAATACGTATCCCAGTTTCAAAGAGGTGTCGAATCTTCTTGTGTTTATTTCACTGCCCCACACTTCGGCTCCGCTCAGTGCTGGAACTTCGGCTCCGCTCAGTGCAGGCCTATTACCATCTACCCGGTCGGTCTTTGGATCAAAATCTACTTGCCCTACTTGTTTTTCGTCATTTAGAAAGCGGACATTGAAAAAGCTGACCCATCCCTTTTCTG
>JBARCC010000269.1:0-2877 GCA_049793635.1 Maribacter sp.
CCGCTTTTGCAAACAGGAGAGGGGTTATTTTATTTACCCTTACATCTGTGCTTTGTGCTGACAATAAAACGGCAATAAGCAAGGTGTATGGGTCTTTATGGTCTAAAGGAACTGGAATTACAGGATACAGTTCCCGTAATTTTGAAATAGTAAACGCTACTTTTTCTGCTTTTGTCATCAATTGTTTACTTTAAATTGAATAATTTTAAACACAAATTTATTAAACTTAATTTATGAATACATTAAAAGTTGGTGATACCGTACCCTCGTTTTCAGCCAAAGACCAAGACGGAAATGTGGTAAAGTTATCAGATTATTCCGGAAAAAAATTAATCGTCTTTTTCTATCCTAAGGCGAATACCCCAGGCTGTACCGCGGAAGCTTGTAATTTAAGGGATAACTATAAGGAGCTACAGGCCGAGGGGTACGAACTTTTGGGAGTAAGTGCAGATTCTGAAAAGAAGCAGGCTAATTTTAAGGAAAAGTATGAATTTCCATTTCCATTACTTGCGGATGAAGACCTAACGGTCATTAATGCGTTCGGAGTTTGGGGCCCAAAAAAATTTATGGGTAAAGAGTATGATGGCATTCATAGAACGACGTTTGTAATCGATGGGAGCGCCAAGGTGACGAAAGTAATCGATAAAGTAAAGACCAAAGACCACGCCGCCCAATTGTTATAGCTTAAAAAGTGGGAAGAGGAGGGCAACAGGCTTCATTTATAATGTGAAGGGATATGTTGCCGTCCTCTTTTTTCTCGATAATCGAGATGGAACGGTGTACTGTCTTTCAGACAAGCTCGCGATGAAATCAAGCGATTACTCTCCTTCCATCCTTCTTGGGCTTGGCTCGAAGTAGTTCGGGTTTAAGTAATCTCAAAAAGAGATCAAGCATTTTCTTCTTTGACCGCTAAGGTTTTCCGTGTAAAAAGATTTTTTTCCTTAATAATGTCCGCTAATCCTTCTGGCAGCATTTCTTCCCATCCGTCTTCGTTGTTCATCAGTTTTTTGAGCACGTCCCTAGAAAATATATGCATGATATCGGGCTCATAATCAATGATATCCATCACTTTACCATTGTACTTGAAGAACTTGTACAACTCTTTCATGCGTGGATGTACCTTAACATTGTTGCTGGTCATAATTTGTCCGGTATCCGGATTTTTCATCGGATACAGATACACTTGTAAATCTTTGAAGAACAGTTTGCCAAAGGCCTCTAGAATACCACCGCTTAGGTGTCGGTAGTACTTCTCGTCAAAAATATCGACCAAGTTGTTTACGCCCATCGTAAGTCCGATACGGTTTTTGGTGTAGTTGTTAAAGTACTCCACCAATTTATAGTATTCCTGGAATTTTGAAATCATTACCGAGTGGCCTAAAGAGCATAATAATTCTGCCCTATCCATAAAATCTTGCTCATCTATTTCACCAGAAGCCTTTAGATTCGAAAGCGTAATTTCAAAAATGACGATTGCATTGTTTTGGTCCACTTGTTTATCCCGGATAAAAATATCATAAGATTTTTCGAACATATCCAAATTTACCTTCGTTACCGGTCTAAAACTGCCACGAAGCGCCAATATATTTTTCTTGTACAATACGGCGGCAGGCAGTAGGTTATTACCATCAGGACCGAACATTACGGCATCGGTCATGTCGTTTTTGATGAGTTGTAGGCTCATTAATCTATTGTCAACATCCTTGAAATTGGGACCGGAGAAATTTACCATATCGATTTCTACCGTATCCTTATCGATATGGTCATACAGGTATTTCAACATTTTCTTGGGCGTGTCGTGCTTGTAGAACGCTCCGTAGATCAAGTTTACACCTAGCGTACCTAGAGTCTCTTGCTGCAATCTTGCCTCATTCTGTTTAAAACGAATATGGAGTATGATTTCATCGAACTCTTTCTGTTTAGCGTCTAATTGATAGCGAATTCCAACCCAGCCATGGCCTTTATAGCGTTTGGAGAAATCAATGGTCGCCACGGTATTTGCATAGGAGAAAAACAGTCGATTGGGATGGTTGACCCGACTGATCCGTTCCTCCATTAACTTCATTTCATAAGAGAGCATGGTTTTTAAACGCGCCTGCGTAACGTACCTGCCATCGGTTTCCGTACCGTAAATAGCATCGCTAAAATCTTTATCGTATGCGCTCATCGCCTTGGCAATCGTACCTGAAGCGCCTCCTGATCTGAAGAAATGTCTTGCAGTTTCCTGTCCGGCACCGATTTCTGCAAAGGTTCCGTAAATATCCGGATTAAGGTTTATGCGTAAGGTCTTTGCTTTAATTGAAGGGATGTTTTCAAAAACACTATCATTTTTTATTACCGATGCCATGTTATCTCCTGTTTTACGTTTAACAAAGTTATAAAGATCGGGGTATCTAAGGTACAATACCCTCAAAAAATCCAAATAACTTACAATGTTCTAATTTACCGTGTTTATTATTGCTTTAAGTTATGATATACGTTCTTTATTTTTATTAAAAAGGAATTAAATTTGCAGTTCATGAAAGATCAGCTGCGCGTTACATTTTTGGGAACAGGTACTTCTCAGGGAATTCCGATTATTGGAAGTACCCATCCGGTATGTCTTAGCGAAAATCCAAAAGACAAAAGGCTTAGGGTTTCAGTGCTTTTGTCTTGGGATACCTACAACTTCGTAATCGACTGCGGCCCCGATTTTAGGCAGCAAATGTTATCCAATTCAGTAACCAAGCTAGACGGGATCCTCTATACCCACGAACATTCTGACCATACCGCCGGGTTGGACGATATACGGCCTTATTTTTTTAGACAAGGAGACATGCCTATCTACGCGCACAAGCGGGTGGTCAAATCCTTAAAAAAACGGTTCGGTTACATCTT
>JBARCC010000270.1:0-4771 GCA_049793635.1 Maribacter sp.
CACCTAAAGTATTCGGTTTTAAAGTTCAATGTATGATACTGGCGAGCAAGTCTCGGTTCAGGTTTCCTAAATAAGGGTATTGGTAAACGTGGGACTGCGAGTGGGACGCTCGCACAGGCCCATTGGAAACGAAACTGGCGATGTCACTACCGTTGAATTTCCGCTAAGCGATTAACATAAAGGGTTGATCCTAAAATGGGGTATCACCTTTTCAACTGGGTAAGCATCTCCTTAGTAATGCGTGGTAGGTCGAATTCCGATTTCCAGTTCCAATCCTCCTGTGCCTTGGAATCATCGATACTACTTGGCCATGAATCTGCAATGCCCTGCCTAGAATCCGGGGCATAATCAATTTTAAAATTGGGGATAAAGGTCTTTATGTTTTCGGCGATCTCTTTTGGGGTAAAGCTGATGGCCGCCAAGTTATACGAGGAACGTTCTTTGATGGTCTCGGCCTTGGCATCCATAATGTGTAGGGTGGCCCGGATGGCATCGTCCATGAACATCATGGGCAGTTTGGTGTTTTCCGAAAGAAAACAAGTATAGGTACCTTGTGAAAGTGCCTTATGATAGATTTCCACGGCATAGTCGGTTGTACCACCGCCGGGCATGGTTTTCCAACTGATCAGGCCAGGATAACGAATGCTTCTAACATCTACGTTGAATTTATTGTAATAGTACTCGCACCATCGTTCCCCAGACTGTTTGCTGATTCCGTAAACAGTACTTGGTTCCATCACGGTATGCTGAGGAGTATCTTCTTTTGGCGTGTTCGGGCCGAATACCGCAATACTCGAGGGCCAGAATATTTTATCGATTTTTTTCTCCTTGCCCAAATTGAGCACGTTGAACAGCGAATTCATATTAAGGTTCCAGGCCCGCATCGGAAACTTTTCTGCGGTAGCGCTTAGCATGGCCGCCATCAAATACACTTCGCTGATATCATAGTAGGCAATCACTTCTTCAAGGGCGTCGTAATTGGTCGCATCCAGTATTTCGAAAGGCCCTGACTGCATTAAATCCTCGTTTCCTTCGCGAATATCGCTGGCGATCACTTTGTCGCTCCCAAATTTTTCCCGAAGGGCCAAAGTGAGTTCTGTTCCAATTTGGCCACAGGCGCCAATGATCAAGATATAGTTAGACATGTAAATAAGCGTTAAATGAATTCTGGGATAAAGATACCTTTTCCTAAAATTTGTACATTCGCTTATGCCTAAAATATTTGTTTTATGTATGTTAGTGATGCTGGTGCACGCTTGTAAAGAGGCCGCATCGGAAACGGCCATAGCGCAAGACTCAGGCTGGCAGATCGATACCGATAGCTTGCCGAAAAAGTCAACAGTCGATGCGAAGGCTCAAGTCATTCTGAATACCTGGAAAGAGTTTGCGGTCTTGGAACGTAGTTTTGACAAGGTATATACGACAGAGTTCAGGGAAGATTTTGTACTTACCATCGAAGAACTGGTGGAAAATCAAAAAAAGTTGGAAACGGGTATGTATCCCGAAGCGTTTAACATTCCACAAATAAAAGGGAGACAGAAAATATTTAAGACCTATCTATTAAAAACGAAAGGGGATCTGGAATACCGACAAAATCCGAAAGAATCCATCATAGAAATGATCACGGCGTTCAACGATCTTCGGGATCAGTTCAATGTGGTCGTAAACAATACCCTACCGGATGAATTACGTGCAAGTGAAAAGAATTAATGTATTGATACTGTTTATGGCCACGGTAGTCTTTGGCCAGCAGAGCGAAAAGAAATCGGTTTCAGCAACCTTGGATGCTTGGCATGTTGCCGCAGCCACGGCCAATTTTGAGGGTTATTTTGCCTTGATGACCGCCGATGCCGTGTTTATAGGCACCGATGCCGGGGAAAATTGGCAGCGGGAGGCCTTTATGCAATATGCTAAACCACATTTCGATAAAGGGAAGGCGTGGAATTTTACTGCGGTAGAACGCAACATTTTCCTTAATCAGGCAAGTGATTTGGCATGGTTCGATGAGCTACTGGACACTCAAATGAAAATTTGTAGGGGCTCTGGTATCCTGAAAAAAGTTGACGGAGAATGGAAAATAGCACATTACGTCCTATCCATTGTTATTCCCAATGAAAATGTGCAGGCGGTGGTGCAACTGAAAGCCGAAAAGGACAGCCTGCTAGTAAAGGCCATGAAATCGAACTAAAATGTCTGTATTCCTGAACAGCTACATTCATTGTTCGGGCTTACCAGTGCACCTAAAGATTAGGGAGGCATCACCTGTAATGAAGATATTATGTAGACTTCGTCCTAGCTAGGCACTATGGGAACAACCGTGTTCAGCAGGGGACACCATATCCTTTACTGTTTCTTTTCTTCGGGAGCACTTTTTCTCGTCGTCAACGCTTGTTTGCTCAGGCTAGCCAGATTAAAGTTTGAGTCCATCTCCAAAGCTTTATCGATGGTAGCGATGGCCATATCAATATTGTTCTTATCCATATTGTACTGAATAAGTCCTTTAATATGCAAAAACGCCGCTTTCAACGGAACCTCATACGGTTGCTGACGTTCATAAAAAGCATATTTCATATCATCTTGCGCATTCGTGAGTCCGTATTCCACATTCACCATGGCCCCTGCATTGTCCCCTAATTGTACTTTTAAGTCGGCCAATTCGTAAGCGAGGTACGCGTTGGGTTCTCTAGTATTTAGAATTTCGAACTGTTCCAAAGCCCTTTTCGGTTGATTCAAGGCTTTTAAGGAAATCGCTTTCACTTGCACGGCAAGGTCAGAATCGCCATCGATTTTTTCGATACCGATGGTATTCAACGCTTGTAAATGCTGGTTATCGTTAGCGTAGATATAGGCCAGTGTATCCATTCTTTCCTTAGAGGGTGAAAGTACGTTCAAATGGGTAAGTGCATTGATAACGCCGTCGACATCTCCTTGTAAACGCATTTGGTCATAGAAGGCCTGGTAGTGTTTCTGTAGTTCTGAAGTAGTTTGGGAGAAGCTAGAGGTAGTCGAGAATACTAACGTAATCAGTGCGATGCAAACTGTTTTTTTCATGGTTTCTTTGGTATTAAAGTGCGCTAAACTATTAAAATATTCTGTATGACCCTGTTAAGGAAAGCTTTAATTCCGATAAAACTGAAATGGAGCATCCCGAAAGATGAAAGGGAGCGATTTTTGAATTCCCATCAAACGATAACGCGGTCAAGAGCATCAATCCGAATGGACTTGACAGCACTTGACCGCGCTAAAGGTAGTTAACATGGGTATGTTTTTTAGGGATGCTGTTTGGTTACCTATGGGTTTAGACCAATTCTAGATTTTCCTTGTTCTTTTCGAACGAATTCAACAGTTGCGCATAAAACCCGACACTTTTAGGGTCCCTTTCCACACAGTTCGTTAAAAATGTACATAAGCTGTTGAACAGCAAATTAGTATACACAGTGGGTAAATAGGTGTTTACCCGTTTAGGATCATAAGCGTTTACATCTTGTATAATGTCCATTTGTACGCGATGGCGATGGTAATCCACAGACACATTAAGTGCGTTGTAATACTTTTTCAAAAGGACGATATGCAGTTGCTGGTATTTTTTTGAATCGGTCGGATTCTTACAGCTTTTTGAGATAAGTTTTTCGAATTCTCTTAAAACCCTTTCTCTTAAATTTGACTTTTCCATAACATCAACGGTTTTATATGATATCGTAAAGATAGGTCATTCATCGATAAGTATCTGAAAATCAATGATATGTTAACAATAAGTAGGGAATATTGTTGTGTAAGTACGCATTATTGTGGTGAACATTTAATTTATCGGGGTCAAAAAAACATAATTGTTAATAAGAAAAGGATTACAACTATCGATTAATTTGTGCTGCGTGCCCGTATCTGGAAGGTAAAGGGGAGGTTTTAGGCCTCTTTTGATGGCTTCGTGAGTATAATACTCTCGTTTGGTGGGGTGGTAAGGGTGCACCGCATTGATGACCGTATCCCAAAGCTCCATTTCAATGACGGATGTTATTATCTGGATACAATCGTCTTGATGTATCAGATTCACTGGCGCATTGCCCGCCTTAAGGTTTTCTCTCCCCGATAGCATGGATATCGGATGACGGTCTGGGCCTATGAGTCCACCAAAACGAATTATAGTGGAATGTAGTTCTTGATCGTTTCTGAACAAACGTTCGCATTCCAATAATTGCCTTCCAGATTCGGAGCTAGGTGCTGGGATATCTTTTTCGGTCAAGGTGCCCGTTGCCTCCCCATAAACCGAGGTACTACTAATGAAGAGCACCTTTCGGGGGCCGGTGGTTTTGAGATGGGCGTAGAGCAATTTTATTTTCCCAACATAACTTTCTTGCTTTCCTGAGCCTCTAAGGCCTGGTGGAATATTGATGACCAGCACGTCTAACGGCTCTAGAAACTCGGTAATGGCACCTTCGATGCGCTTCTCTGAAAGGGAAATTTGAAAAGGCACAATGCCTGATTCGCTCAAGAGGGATAATTTCTCCGTTGAGGTAGTGGTACCACTTACCGTATATTCCTTTTTTGCCAATGTTTGCGCCAAGGGAAGCCCTAACCACCCACAGCCGATAACTCCAATATGCTTAATCAAATCTTATTTTTTGAATGGTTAAAATAGCGTCGTTGAGTACAAAGGGCATCGGAATTTCGTCTTCGGCCCGCTGTGGGATGGTGAACATAGGGTTGGTCAGCAGGTCGTTCGAAGCCTCGTAAATCGTCAGTTCCAAATTGGCATCGGCAGCAAGTTCCAGTA